>NZ_JARAYQ010000287.1:0-9850 GCF_033794505.1 Streptomyces sp. MB09-01
CTGCAGGGGGGACCCTGTGGGAGAGTAGGACGCCGCCGAACAATCATTGCGGAAGCCCCGCACCAAACCTTCGGGTTCGGTGCGGGGCTTTTCTGCGTTCCGGGCACGTGTGCGGTCTCCTGTAGGGTCAGGGGGCATCGAACGACCGTTTTCTACAGTCACAGTGGAGGCCCCCGGGTGGAGGTCCAGGAGACTCGGGTTCAGACTGACCGAATTTTCACCATTCCGAACATCCTGAGCATGGCTCGCCTCGCCGGCGTGCCCGTGTTCCTGTGGCTGATCCTCGCGGAGTACGACGGATGGGCCTTGGCCGTCCTCATGCTCAGCGGGATCAGCGACTACCTCGACGGGAAGCTCGCGCGGCGCTGGAATCAGATCAGCAAGCTCGGCCGGCTGCTGGATCCGGCTGCGGACCGCCTCTACATCCTGTCGACGCTCTTCGGTCTGACCTATCGCGAGCTGCTGCCGCTGTGGCTCACCGGAGCACTGCTCTTGCGTGAGCTGATGTTGCTGGTCATGGTGTGGATCCTGCGCCGTCACGGCTATCCGCCCCCCCAGGTCAACTTCCTCGGCAAGGCGGCGACCTTCAACCTGATGTACGCGTTTCCCTTGCTGCTGCTCAGTGATGGCACGGGTTGGTTGGCCTGGTTGGGGTCAGTTTTCGGATGGGCGTTCGCGGGATGGGGTACAACCCTCTATTGGTGGGCAGGAATCCTTTACGTGGTTCAAGTCCGCCGTCTCGTGAAGGCGGACGCCACGGCCGATTGAGCCCGACCGGCGCCGGATGACGCGGAGGAGTTGCGGAGTCACCGACCGAGACGGGTGAGAGTCGGCACGACTGTCATCTCTCAAGGAGGATTCTTCCGACATGAAGGCCGTCGTGATGGCCGGTGGCGAAGGTACGCGTCTTCGCCCCATGACCTCGAGCATGCCCAAGCCGCTCCTGCCGGTGGCCAACCGGCCGATCATGGAGCACGTGCTCAGGCTGCTCAAGCGCCATGGGCTCAGCGAGACCGTGGTCACCGTGCAGTTCCTGGCGTCGCTCGTCAAGAACTACTTCGGGGATGGCGAAGAGCTCGGAATGGAGCTCACCTATGCCAACGAGGAGAAGCCACTCGGCACCGCCGGCAGTGTGAAGAATGCCGAGGAGGCCTTGAAGGATGACGCCTTCGTCGTCATTTCCGGCGATGCGCTGACCGACTTCGACCTCACCGATCTGATCCGCTTCCACAAGGAGAAGGGCGCACTCGTCACGGTGTGCCTGACGCGGGTGCCGAACCCGCTGGAATTCGGCATCACGATCGTCGACGAGGAGGGCAAGGTCGAGCGCTTCCTCGAGAAGCCGACCTGGGGCCAGGTGTTCTCCGACACCGTCAACACCGGCATCTACGTCATGGAGCCCGAGGTCTTCAATTACGTGGACCCGGACGTCTCCGTCGACTGGTCCGGCGATGTCTTCCCGCAGCTGATGAAGGAAGGCCGGCCCATCTACGGCTACGTGGCCGAGGGCTACTGGGAGGACGTCGGCACGCACGAGAGCTACGTCAAGGCGCAGGCCGACGTGCTCGAGGGCAAGGTCGACATCGAGATGGACGGCTTCGAGATCTCGCCCGGGGTGTGGATCGCCGAAGGGGCCGAGGTGAGCCCGGACGCGGTGCTGCGCGGGCCCCTGTACATCGGGGACTACGCCAAGATCGAGGCCGGCGTGGAGATCCGCGAGCACACCGTCATCGGGTCGAACGTCGTCGTCAAGAGCGGGGCCTTCCTGCACAAGGCCGTCATCCACGACAACGTGTACATCGGGCCCCACAGCAATCTCCGCGGCTGCGTCATCGGCAAGAACACCGACATCATGCGTTCCGCGCGGATCGAGGACGGGGCCGTCATCGGTGACGAGTGCCTCGTCGGCGAGGAATCGATCGTTCAGGGGAACGTGCGGGTCTATCCCTTCAAGACGATCGAGGCCGGCGCCTTCGTCAACACGTCCGTGATCTGGGAGTCCCGCGGACAGGCCCATCTGTTCGGCGCGCGGGGAGTCTCCGGGATCCTGAACGTCGAGATCACCCCCGAGCTGGTGGTCCGGCTCGCCGGCGCCTATGCGACGACGCTGAAGAAGGGGGCGACGGTCACCACGGCCCGTGACCACTCCCGAGGCGCGAGAGCGCTCAAGCGGGCCGTGATCTCGGCGCTGCAAGCCAGCGCGATCAACGTACGGGACCTGGAGAACGTACCGCTGCCGGTGGCGCGGCAGCAGACCGCGCGGGGCACCGCCGGCGGGATCGTGCTGCGGACCTCGCCGGGTGTGCCGGACTCGGTCGACATCATGTTCCTGGACGAGCGCGGAGCGGACCTCTCGCTCCAGCAGCAGCGCAAGCTGGACCGGGTGTACGCACGTCAGGAGTACCGGCGCGCCTTCCCCGGCGAGATCGGAGACCTGCAGTTCCCGGGCAGCGTCTTCGATGCCTACACGGGCTCGCTGCTGCGGCGGGTGGACACCACCGGGATCGGTGATGCCGGGCTCAAGGTGGTCGTGGACGCCTCCAACGGCAGCGCCGGGCTCGTTCTGCCGAGCCTCCTCGGGCGGCTCGGCGTGGACGCCCTGACGATCAATCCCGGGCTCGACGAGTCCAGGCCGACGGAGACCAGCGAGTCCCGGCGGGCCGGGCTGGTGCGGCTCGGGGAGATCGTCGCTTCGGCTCGGGCGGCCTTCGGGGTGCGTTTCGACCCGGTGGGCGAGCGGATCTCCCTCGTGGACGAGCGCGGACGGATCATCGAGGACGACCGCGCGCTGCTGGTGATGCTCGACCTGGTGGCCGCGGAGAAGCGCAGCGGCAAGGTCGCGCTGCCGGTGACCACGACCCGGGTCGCCGAGCAGGTGGCGGCGTACCACGGCACGCAGGTGGAGTGGACGACGACGTCGCCCGACGACCTGACCCGGGTGGGGCGTGCGGAGAACACCATCTTCGGCGGCGACGGCCGGGGCGGCTTCATCGTTCCGGAGTTCAGCAGTGTCTTCGACGGCTCGGCGGCGTTCGTGCAGCTGCTCGGTCTGGTGGCTCGCACGCAGCTCACGCTGAGCCAGATCGACGCCCGGATTCCGCGGGCCCACGTGCTCAAGCGCGATGTTCCGACGCCGTGGGCGGTGAAGGGGCTCGTCATGCGTCGGGTCGTGGAGGCCGCCGGCGACCGGCAGGTGGACACCACCGACGGGGTACGGGTGGTCGAGGCCGACGGACGGTGGGCGCTGGTCCTGCCGGACCCGGCGGAGGCGGTCACCCACCTGTGGGCCGAAGGCCCCGACGACGCCTCCGCGCAGGCCCTGCTCGACGAATGGGCGGCCGTGGTGGACGGGGCCGGGCACTGAGCGCCCGCGCCGCGACGTAGGACACGAGTCCGGTGGGCCGGGTGCGGGAGGACCGCTCCGGCCCACCGGACGGGCGCATTGGGTGTGTACGGCGCCGACATGCGACGATGTGCGGCATGTCGCAGCCGCCCCACGATCGGACTCCGGCGTCTCCTGTGCCCCCGCGCCCGGACGCTTCCATGTCGCTGCTGACGCACGTGATGGACCATGGTCTCGACGAGGGCTACGCGGAGGCCGCGGCCCGGCGCGAGGCGGACGGAACGGCGGGACTGCCCCGCACCCTCAAGGCCAAACTGGGGCTCGCCGCCGGACTCATGATCACCGCCGTTGTCGTCACGCTCGGTGCGGCCGAGGCGCGGCTAGCCGCGCCGGTGCTGGCCAAGGAGCGCCACGAGCTGATCGACCGGGTCGAGCGGGCCGATGAGCGCGCGGACGGCCTGGAACGGCAGATCGACAGCCTACGGACCGATGTCGCGGCCCGCCAGCGTGCGGCACTGAAGCAGCCCGGCGGGGGCCAGGGCGAGCTCGTGGCGCTGCTGGCCGGTGCCACGGAGGTCCGCGGGCCCGGGCTCAAGCTGGTCGTGGACGATGCGAAGGGCGCTTCCTCCGGGGGCGGTGGCAAACCGCGTGAGAGCGCCGGTTTCTCGGACACCGGCCGGCTCCGCGACCGTGACATGCAGAAGATCGTCAACGGCCTGTGGCAGTCCGGGGCGGAAGCCGTCTCCATCAACGGGCAGCGGCTCACGGAGCTCTCGGCGATCAGGGCCGCGGGTGACGCGATACTGGTGGACAACAGGCCGCTGGTGCCGCCGTACGAGGTGCTGGCGGTGGGGGACAAGAAGCGGCTCGGCACGGCCTTCCAGGACTCCGCGGACGGCCAGTACCTGCACGTGCTGCAGGAGAGCTACGGGATCCGCTCCACCCTGTCAGCCATGGACGAGGTGCGGCTGCCGGCCGCGTCGAGTCTGACCGTACGTACAGCTACACCGGTAGAGCAGCAGAAGGGTGCATCGTGATCGCGGTACTGGGCCTCTTGGCCGGAGTGGTGGTCGGACTTCTGGTCCGGCCCGAAGTGCCGGCCGTGGTGGAGCCTTATCTGCCGATCGCCGTGGTGGCGGCGCTGGACGCGGTGTTCGGCGGTCTGCGCGCGATGCTCGACGGGATCTTCGTCGACAAGGTCTTCGTGGTCTCGTTCCTGTCGAACGTGGTGGTGGCGGCGCTGATCGTCTTCCTCGGTGACAAGCTCGGCGTCGGCTCGCAGCTGTCCACGGGTGTGGTCGTGGTCCTCGGCATCCGCATCTTCTCCAACGCCGCGGCCATCCGCCGGCACGTGTTCCGGGCGTGAGGCCGATGAGTACGAACGGGAGTCCCGAGGAGTCGGGACCGGGGCCCGCAGGGCAGCCGCCGAAGGACGTACCGGCGCAGCCCGTGCAGCAGCCTGCGCAGGAGCCGGTGCAGGAGCCCGTGCAGGCCGCCGCTCCGCCCGAGGAGACCGGCCGGCAGCGGCTCGCGGCCGGGCTGTGGCCGCTGCGGGTGAGCCGGGCCCAACTGATCGTCGCGCTGCTGCTGTTCGTCCTGGGGCTGGGACTGGCCATCCAGGTCCGGTCGAACAGCGACTCCAGCGCGTTGCGCGGGGCGCGCCAGGAGGACCTCGTACGGATCCTGGACGAGCTCGACGGGCGGACGAAGCGCCTGGAAGAGGAGAAGCAGGCGCTGGAGGATCAGCGCAGGGAGCTGGAGAGCAGCTCCAACCAGGCCGAGGAGGCCCGCAAGCAGACCGTGGAGAAGGAGCGTCAACTCGGGATCCTGGCCGGTACGGTGGCAGCGCAGGGGCCGGGCATCACGCTGAAGATCACCGATCCCACGGGCCAGGTGCAGTCCGACCAGCTGCTGGACACCCTTCAGGAGCTGCGGGCGGCCGGGGCCGAGGCGATCCAGATCAACGGTGTGCGCATCGTGGCCGGCTCGTACTTCTCCGACGAGAACGGCGGGGTCGCGATCGACGGCAAGAAGATCACACAACCCTACGAGTTCAGGGTGATCGGCAAGCCCCAGGATCTGGAGCCCGCGCTCAACATTCCCGGTGGTGTCGTCCAGACGCTGGAGAAGGAGCAGGCGACCGTTGCCGTCACACGGTCGGCGAAGATCGTTGTGGATGCCTTGCGGGCTGCGAAGCAGCCTGACTACGCTCGGTCGTCATCGTGAGGAACTGGAGTGGAGGGTGGAGCGTCTCACGCGGGCGGATGCCTGCGGGGGGTCGGCGCACTGAAGTCGCGGTGCGTGGTGGAAACTGTCTGGTGGTTACGGACGTTGTGAGAATGTCCGGGTCGGCAGGTGTCTGCATTCGGAGTTCGTCCTGCCCCACGGGCGGGTCTGTTTCGGTCAAGGGGAATCGCCCGTGAAGTTGTTTGAGAAGTTGTTCGGCAAGAAGAACCGCGAGGACAGCGGTGCAGCACGGCACCGTGCCGGGCACGGGGACGTGGAAGGGCAGGGCGACCGGCCGCTCTTCCGTGACGAGGTTGCCGGCCCGGGGGATGTTTCGGGCGCCCACGGCGCGTCGTCCGTTGACCCTGCCGGTACCGGAGGCATAGGTTTCGGTGAACCATCAACCTCAACTGCGGGTGGAGGGTTTGCCCCCGACCCGTACGCCACCAATGCCTCCGCGGGGCAGCCGCGGCGCGAGGAGCCGTCCATGTCGGCCGAGCAGATTTGCAGCAGGTGCGGACACCGCAGCGATGCGGCCAGCCGGTTCTGCTCCAACTGCGGGGCGCCGCTGCGGCCGGGTCTGACGCCGGAGCGTGCCTCGGAGACCACGTCCACCATCTCGATCTCGGGCCTGGAGGCCTACGAGGCCGAGGTGTCGGGACAAACGCACGTGTCGTCCTCGTTGTCCCCCGAGGCCCAGGCCGCGGTGGAAGCGCTGCCCCCCGGTTCCGCCCTGCTCATCGTGCGGCGCGGCCCCAACTCCGGTAGCCGCTTCCTGCTGGACGGCGAGCTGACCACGGCGGGCCGGCACCCGCAGAGCGACATCTTCCTGGACGACGTCACCGTCTCCCGGCGTCATGTCGACTTCCGCCGGGGCCCGGACGGCGGCTTCACCGTCTCCGACGTGGGCAGCCTCAACGGCACGTACGTGAACCGGGAACCGATCGACTCCGTCGCCCTGCACAACGGTGACGAGGTGCAGATCGGCAAGTACCGGCTGGTCTTCTACGCGAGCCTGCGGGGCATCTGACCCCTTCCGGACTCCGTCCGGGGGGACCCCCACCCCCGGACCCGGTCCGGGGCTTCCCAGGGAAGGTCCCATGCTGCGCAACCCGACAGGCGGTGCCGGGAACGGCACCACCGGCTCGGCCGGGCGGCTGGTGAGCATCGGCACGGTGCTCACCACGCTGCGTGACGAGTTCCCCGAAGTCACCATCTCGAAGATCCGTTTTCTGGAGGCGGAGGGGCTCGTCGAGCCCCGGCGCACCCCTTCGGGATACCGCAAGTTCAGCACCGAGGACGTGGAGCGCCTCGCCCGCATCCTGCGTCTGCAGCGCGATCACTACCTGCCGCTGAAGGTCATCCGCGAGCAGCTCGACGCGCTCGCCCGCGGTGAGCAGATCCGGATCCCGGCGCCCACTGCGCACGGGGATTCCGGCGATCCCACCAGCCCGGCGGCCGTGTACGGCGAGGTCGGGCGCGAGCGCCCCACCGTGGCCCGGGTGGGCCGGGCGGAGCTGATCGCCGCCGCCGACGTGGACGAGGGCCAGCTGGCCGAGTGGGAGTCGTACGGGCTGCTGGCCGAGGCGCCGGGCGGTGGTTTCGACGCCGAGGCGGTCACGGTGGCCCGGCTCGTGGCCGATCTGGGGCGCTTCGGTCTGGAGCCGCGGCACCTGCGCGCGATGAAGGCCGCCGCCGACCGTGAGGCGGGCCTGGTGGAGCAGGTCGTGGCACCGCTGCGCCGGCACCGCAACCCGCAGACCAGAGCCCATGCGGAGGCCACGCTGAAGGAGCTGGCGGGGCTGTCCGTGCGGCTCCACGAGGCCCTCGTGCAGACCGCTCTGGGAGTCCGGTTGCGCTGACCGCGCTGGTCGGAGTGGAGCCCCGACTACCCAAACCTGCCGGGCAGGTCCTAGGGTTGCTGTGTGAACGAGCTCGACGTTGTGGGTGTCCGGGTGGAAATGCCCTCCAACCAACCGATCGTGCTCCTGCGTGAAGTGGGAGGCGACCGGTACCTCCCCATCTGGATCGGTCCAGGGGAGGCGACCGCCATTGCCTTCGCGCAGCAGGGGATGGCCCCTGCCCGGCCGCTGACGCACGACCTGTTCAAGGACGTGCTGGAGGCGATCGGCGAGGAGCTCACCCAGGTCCGGATCACGGATCTGCGGGAGGGCGTCTTCTACGCGGAGCTCGTCTTCGCCAGTGGGGTCGAGGTGAGCGCGCGGCCTTCCGATGCCATAGCGCTGGCCCTGCGGACGGGGACGCCGATCTACGGCAGTGACGGCGTGCTGGACGACGCCGGTATCGCCATTCCGGACGAGCAGGAGGACGAGGTGGAGAAGTTCCGCGAGTTCCTCGACCAGATCTCGCCCGAGGACTTCGGCACCGGCCCGCAGTGAGGCGTGGGCCGCGTCGCCCGCGCGATCCGCGGGGAACTTTCAGCCCATTCGATTAGCCTTTCCCCATAACGGGATACGGGAAACCACTCTCAGGGTGATTATCACTCGGCGTGCCGAGTGTGGCGATCGTTGACGCACCCCTGGTGACTGCCTACCTTCGAGGTGGGCAGGTCAAGGACGGAGGGTCGGCGTGAGGATCACGGGCGACGGTACGACCGGGGGCACCCCCGTACGGAGTGACGCTGGGCCGTACCCGCTGCACGGTGGCGCGGTCGGTTCCGCGCGCCGTCAGCCGGAGTCGACGCCGGTCGGACCGGTGAGCGGCGACCCGGCGCCCGAGCAGATCGGATACCGCGGGCCGACGGCGTGCGCCGCGGCCGGCATCACGTACCGGCAGCTGGACTACTGGGCGCGGACCGGACTGGTGGAGCCGAGTGTGCGCCCCGCCTACGGTTCCGGCACCCAGCGGCTCTACAGCTTCCGCGACGTCGTGGTCCTCAAGATCGTCAAGCGCTTCCTGGACACCGGGGTGGCGCTGCAGAACATCCGTACTGCGGTCCAGCACCTGCGTGACCGCGGGTTCTCGGACCTCGAGCGGATGACGCTGATGAGCGACGGTGCCACCGTGTACGAGTGCACCTCGCCGGACCAGGTCGTGAGCCTGCTCCAGCGCGGACAGGGCATCTTCGGCATCGCCGTGGGGGTGGTGTGGCGCGATGTCGAGAGCGCGCTCTCGCAGCTGCACGGGGAGCGGGTGGACACCGGCGAGACCCTGGTCGGGCACAACCCGACGGACGAGCTGGCTGCACGCCGCAACCGCGCCGTCTGAACCGGGCCGGAGAAATGTCAGTGCCGTAGGGCAGCATCGGTGCTGTGAGAGCCGCGCCGACCATTCTGCATCTGGACATGGATGCCTTCTACGCCTCCGTGGAGCAGGCGTCGAAGCCCAGTCTGCGGGGCAAGGCCGTCATCGTCGGCGGGCTGGGGCCGCGCGGGGTCGTCGCCACCGCTTCGTACGAGGCCAGGCGGTTCGGGGTGCACTCCGCGATGCCGACGGCGCAGGCGCGGCGGCTCTGCCCGAACGGCGCCTACCTGATCCCGCGCTTCAGCCTCTACCGGCAGGTCAGTGACGTGGTTATGGCCCTGCTGCGGGAGTTGTCGCCGCTCGTGGAGCCGCTCAGCCTGGACGAGGCCTTCGTGGACCTGGAGGCGGGCGGGGTCGCCTTCGACTCGCTGACCGCCCGGTCGACGGGGGAGCGGCTGCGGGCCGACATCAGGGCCGCCACGGGGCTCAGCGGGTCGGTGGGGCTCGCCGGGTCCAAGATGCTGGCCAAGGTGGCGTCCGAGGAGGCCAAGCCCGCCGGGCTGCTGCTGATCGAGCCGGGAACCGAGCGCGAGCTGCTCGCGCCGATGTCCGTACGGACGCTGCCCGGGGTGGGGCCGGCCACGGGGGAGCACCTGCGCCGCGCCGGGATCACCACGGTGGGGGATCTGGCGGAGGCCGGGGAGGACGAGTTGGTCCGGATGCTCGGGCGTGCCCACGGCGTGGGCCTGTACCGGATGGCGCTGGGGCTGGACGACCGGCCGGTGGTCGCGGAGCGGGACGCGAAGTCGGTGTCGGTCGAGGACACCTTCGACGTGGACCTGCACGACCGGGTACGGATCCGGAACGAGGTGCAGCGGCTCGCCGACCGGTGTGTGCAGCGGCTGCGGGGCTCGGGGCACTCGGGGCGGACGATCGTGCTGAAGGTGCGGCGGTACGACTTCTCGACGCTGACGCGGTCCGAGACGCTGCGCGGGCCCACGGACGACCCCGCTGTGGTGCGGGAGGCCGCGGCGCGGCTCCTCGAGGGCGTGGACACCACGGGAGGGGTGCGACTGC
>NZ_JARAYQ010000288.1:0-9648 GCF_033794505.1 Streptomyces sp. MB09-01
GGGGGGCCGACGGGGCGGTGGGCGCCTGCGCGAGGTGCTGAACGCGCCGGCGCGTTCAGCACCTCGCGCAGGCGCGCCAGGGTGCCGTGCGCCACCAGGACGTGGTCGCCGTCGTGGCCCAGGGCCCGGTCGAATGCCTCCAGTCCGGCGTCGGTGGGCATGGCCACGAGTCCGACCTGCCGGGCCATCCGGGCCGCCGCGGCCTCGTCGGCGTCGACGCGTATGCCCCCGTCGGCCCACAGCGACCACAACACGGAGAGGCTGCGGCCCGGCCGTCCGCTGCCCCGGCGCCAGGTCGTGAACGCGTCCAGGAAGCGGTTCGCGTAGGCGTAGTCGGTCTGGCCGGGGCTTCCGGCGGCCCCCGACATGGAGGAGAAGGAGATGAAGAAGTCCAGCGGGTCGCCGGCGGTGGCACGGTCCAGCTCCACGGTGCCGCGGACCTTGGGGCCGAGCACGGCCGCGCTCTGCTGGTCGGTCTTGCCGATCAGCAGGGAGTCCCGGGTGGTTCCGGCGAGGTGCAGGACTCCGTGGAGCGGCCCGAAGGAGCCGTGGATCCGCTCGACGAGGTCCCCGGCGGCGCCGGGAGCGCCCAGGTCGGCGGGTATGTAGTGGACGTCGAGACCGGCGGAGCGCAGCTCCGTGAGGTCGGCCTGCGCCGAACGGCCCGTCAGGACGTAGCGGGCGTCGCCTCCCAGGTGGGCGACGAGCCGGCGGCCGAGGGCGCCCGCGCCGCCGGTGACGAGCACCGTGCCGCGCGGGGCGAGCGGTGCCGGGTCGGCGGCTACGGGCTCCCAGCGGGGCACCTGCCGGCCGGCGGCCGTGTACCGGACCCGGAACTCGTGGGCGGCGCGCGCCTCGGACTCGACGGTGGCGGCGAGGCCCGCCGTGCCCGCGTCGACCGCGGAGACGAGGAACTGCGGGTCCTCGTTGGCGAGGGCCCGCGCGAACCCGTCCAGGGCCTCGGCGCGTGCGTCCTCGACCCCGCCGGACGTGCGGAACACGTGCAGGACGCGCACCGGGTGGCGGGTCGGCTGGGCCGCCCAGGACCGGTACAGCCCGGTGAGGGCGGGCAGCGGGTCGGCGTCCGAGGTGTGGACGAGGAGGAGTTCCTCGTCGCGGGGGAA
This sequence comes from Streptomyces sp. MB09-01, assembly GCF_033794505.1. Taxonomy (NCBI): domain Bacteria; kingdom Bacillati; phylum Actinomycetota; class Actinomycetes; order Kitasatosporales; family Streptomycetaceae; genus Streptomyces; species Streptomyces sp. MB09-01. Next base: position 1,125 of record NZ_JARAYQ010000288.1, read on the forward strand.
GACGGAGTCCGCGGTGGTGCGTTCGGCTCCGGTGAAGGTCTCCTCGCCGAGCAGGAGGGTGCGCACGGTCCGGCCGGCGGCCGGTGCGGGCGCGTCCTGCCAGCGCTGCGCGAGCAGGTGGGCTCCGACGGTGCCGTCGAGGCGGGCGGCGCCGTCGACCGGCCGGGTGACGACGGCGCGCAGCCGCACGCGGACCCGGCCCTGGTCGTCGGCGAGGGCGATGTCGTGGCCGGCCGGGGTCCGCACGGCGTGCACGTGGCCCTGTTCGGGGAGCGGTCCGAAGATCTCGACCGCGTCCAGGGAGAAGGGCAGTTCCCGGGCGCGCGGGGCCGAGGGGGCCTCGTCGGTCCACAGGCAGGCCTGGAGCATCGCGTCGAGCAGGGAGGGGTGGAGGGCGAAGTCGGAGAAGGGGAGGTCCGCCGCCGTGGGCACGGCGACGTGCGCGAGGACCTCGCCCGGCGCGGACAGCACCGAGCGCAGCCCCTGGAGGCTGGGCCCGTAGCCGCCGCCGAGCGCGCTGAAGACCTCGTAGCACTCCTCGGCGGTGGCCGTACGGGGCAGCCGGGCCCGGATCGCGTCCAGGTCGAGGCGCGGCGCCTCGGGGCGGGCGTCGAAGCGGAGGGTGCCGGCGGAGCAGAGCGCGCCTTCGGCGCTGCCGTCGGTGAGCCGGACCTCGTACGAGACCCCGTCGGCCGTGGGCTCGAGGTGCAGGCGCACGCGGGCCGGCTCGTCCTCGACGAGCACGGGGCGGGCCCACAGCACGTTGACGATGCCGGTGGCGCGGCCGTGGCCCTGCTGTTCGGCCGCGGCCACCGCGAACTCCAGGGCCGCCACGGCGGGCAGGATCCGGATCCGGCCCAGGGCGTGGTCGCGCAGGTAGAACTCCTCGCCGGTCAGCAGCCGTTCGCCGGGGCCGTCGGCCAGGGCGGCGGGCGGGACGGTCGCCGGAGGGCTCGGGCAGGACGACGTCCCGGCCGGTGACCCACAGGCGGGCGGCCTCGGCCGGATCGTCGGTGGCCACGGGCCCGGCCCCGCCGCCGGAGGCCGCGGCGGCGTCGGCGGTCGCGGTGCCGGTCACGAGGCCTTCCCCGTCGCGCAGGCGCGCGGCCAGCTCGGCGACGCTCCCGACGACCAGGGCGATGCGCTCCCGCAGGGGTTCCCGGCCGACGCGCAGGGTGTGCGCGACGCCGTCCAGGGAGGCCGACGGGTGCTCGTCGAGCCAGGTGCACAGCTCGGCCCGGTACCGCTCGAGCTGCTCGGGGCCGTCGGCGGACAGGAGGACCAGTCGGGCGGTCCTGTCCTCGGTGGTGCCGCTCATCAACGCTGTCCCGCCTCTTCGACTACCACGTGCACGTTGCTGCCTCCCATACCGAACGAGCTGACGCCGACCCGGGCCGGCGTCCCCTCGCGTGTTTCCCATGTCTGTGCTGCGGCCTGGATCCGGAACGGACTGCCGTCGAGGTCGAGCATCGGATTGGGCGTCCGCAGGTCCACCAGGCCGGGGAGCGTGCGGTGACGCATCGCCAGCAGGACCTTCACGACGCCGGCGACGCCCGCCGCGGCCTCCAGATGGCCGATGTTCGTCTTGACCGACCCGAGGCCGGTGCGTCCTGGAACCACCGGGATCCCCCAGTCGGCGTACAGGCGGCCGAACGCCTCCTTGAGGGCGTCGATCTCGATCGGGTCGCCGAGCGGGGTCCCCGTGCCGTGCGCCTCGATGTAGTCGATCGTGTCGGGCGCGACCCCGGCCGACCGGTGTGCGGCGAGCACGACGTCGCGCTGCGCCTGCGGGTTGGGGACCGTGAGCGAGTGGGTGTGACCACCGTGGTTCTCCGCCGAGCCGATCAGCACGCCGTGCACCGGGTCTCCGTCGGCCAGGGCCCGGTCGAGCAGTTTGAGGGCGAGGAGCACGACGCCCTCGCCCCTGCCGTAGCCGTCCGCGCGCTCGTCGAAGGTCTTGCAGCGGCCGTCGGGGCTGAGCATCCCGGCGCGCCGCAGGCCGGTGAACCCGTGCGGGGACAGCAGGAGGTTGGCTCCGCCGGCCAGGGCCATCTCGCAGTCCCCCTGCTGGAGGGCGCGGGCCGCCCGGTGCACGGCGACGAGCGAGCTGGAGCAGGCCGTGTCGAAGACGGCGCTGGGGCCGTGCAGGTCGAACACGTAGGAGATGCGGTTGGCCGCGATCGAGGGGACGTTGCCGATCAGGAAGTGGTCGCCCATCTCCGGCGAGCCCGGGCCGAGCAGGCTCAGGTAGTCCGTGCCGCTGAGTCCGACGAACACCCCCGTGCGGCTGCCGGCGAGCGCGCCCGGGACCTGGCCGGAGTCGAGCACGGCCTCGTGCGCGGCGTGCAGCAGCAGGCGCTGCTGGGGGTCCATCTGCGCCGCTTCCCGGGGGGAGATGCGGAAGAGCGCCGCGTCGAAGGCGTCCACGTCGTCGACGAAGGAGCCGCGCAGGCCCTGCGGGAACACCCGCGCGGAGAAGCCCCGCTCCATGGGGTACGGCCGGGTGAGGTCGCGTCCGCCGGCGAGGTGCTGCCAGAACGCCTCCAGGCCGGAGGAGGAGGGCAGCCGTCCGCCGATGCCGACGACGGCCACCGGTGCGAATCCGCGCTGTGCGGCGGCCGCTGCGACCACCGGTTCGGACGCGGTCCGGGGGGCGGTGCGGCGGTCCGTCGCGGCGAACGCCTCGGGGTGGGCCGCGCTCAGGTGGGCGGCCAGCGAGGTGAGGTCCGGGTGCGCGTAGAAGACGGTCGGGCGCACCGTGACGCCGAATCGCTCGCGCAGCGCCACCGCGAGGTGGGTGAAGCCGATCGAGTCGAAGCCCACTTCGCCCAGGGGCCGGTCGAGGGGGACCTCTTCCACGGGCAGCCCGGCGACGGCCGCCGCGCTCCGGCGCAGTCGTTCCGCCAGGTCTCCGTGGCCGGCCGGCCGGGGCTGCCGGCCGCCTTCCCCCGGCCGTTCGGCGGGGCGGTCCTCGTGTCCGAAGCGGCGTACGAGCTCGTCGATCGGCAGGCGCGTCAGCGGACCGGTGTCCACCTTGGCGTTGGGGGTCAGGGGGAAGCGCGCCAGCGCGACCGTGCGGGAGGGGACCATGTACGCGGGCAGCCAGGACCGGATCCGCCCGACCGCGGCCTCCGCGGCCTCCATGCCGGCCAGGACGAAGGCCACCAGGCGCGGCTGCCCGGGCAGGTCCTCGCGTACGGCCACCCGGACGTCGCCGATGCCGTCGGCGGCGCCCGCCCGGCCGGCGCGCCGGACGGCGGCCTCGATCTCCCCGAGTTCGATGCGGTGGCCGCGCAGCTTGACCTGGCGGTCGGCGCGCCCGAGCAGCACCATGTCCCCATCGGCCGACCAGCGGGCGAGGTCGCCCGTGCGGTAGAGCCGTTCCCCGGTCGCCGGGTCGCCCACGAAGCGTTCGGCGGTCAGCTCCGGCTTGCCCCGGTAGCCGCGGGCGACGCCGTCTCCGCCGATGAGGAGTTCGCCGACCGCGCCGAAGGGCACGGGGGTGCCGTCGGGACCGGCGGTGCGGAAGGTGGTGTTGGCGAGGGGGGTGCCCACGGTGACGGGGCCGCCCCGCCGGATCCGCTGGGCGGAGGACCAGATGGTCGTCTCGGTGGGCCCGTACATGTTCCACAGCTCGTCGCACCGGTCCAGCAGCCGGTCCGCGAGTTCGGCGGTGAGCGCCTCCCCGCCGCACAGCAGCCTGCGCACGCGTCCGGTCCAGCCGGCGTGCAGCAGCATCTCCCAGGTGGCCGGCGTGGCCTGGACGACCGTCGCGCCGGCGTCGCCGATGAGGTCGGCCAGCGCGAACCCGTCCCGGACCACGTCCTCGGGCGCGATGTGGACGGTGGCGCCCCGGGTCAGCGGGAGCAGCAGTTCCAGACCCGAGATGTCGAATCCGGCGGTGGTCACCGCCAGCAGGGTGTCGTCCTCGGAGCAGCCGGGCCGCTCGGCCGTCGCGACCAGCAGGTTGACCAGGTTGCCGTGGCAGACCTCGACGCCCTTGGGCTCGCCCGTGGATCCGGAGGTGTACAGGACGTACGCGAGGTCGTCGTCGCGGCGGGCGACGGGGGCGACGGTCTGCGCCTCGGGCTCCAGGCCGGTCAGGGTGACGCGCACGCCGGGTGCGTCCTCGGGCAGCCGGTCGGCCAGGTGCGGATCGACGATCACGGCGGCCGGCGCCGCGTCGGCGGTGATGTGGGCGAGCCGGGCCGCCGGGAACTCCGGGTCGAGGGGGACGTAGGCGGCCCCCGCGGCCTGGACGGCGAGCAGGGCCACGACCAGCGCGGCCCGGCGGGCGACGAGGACGCCCACGACGTCGCCCGGGCGTACGCCCTGCTCGGTGAGGATCCGGGTGAGGGCGTGCACCTGCCCGGCGAGTTCCCCGTAGGTCAGCGAGCCCGCCGCGTCGACGAGGGCGGTGCGTCCGGGGCCGCGCCGGGCGCGGGCGAGCACCAGGTCGGCGGCGGTGACGTCGCGCGGCCGTTCGGCGCGCGTGGCGTTGGCCCGCTCGACCGTGCGCCGTTCGGCGGGGGTGGCGGGGTCGAGGTCCGCGAGGCGTACGGAGGGATCGGCCGTGACCGTGTCCAGGAGCAGCCGGTAGTGCTCGGCCAGCCGTTCGACGGTGGTGCGGTCGAAGCGCTCCGGGTCGTACTTGAAGTAGAGGAGCACGCCGGTGTCGCGCACGACCACCTCGACGACGAGGTCGTTCTCGCCCTCCTGGGTCAGGTCGAGCGCGTCCCGGAAGACGGTCTGCCCTGCCGCCATGTCCTGGTCGCCGCCGACTCCCTGCTGCATGTAGAAGCCGATGTCGAAGCCGGCCGCGGTGCCGGTCGTGCGGCGCAGGTCGTCGACGACGGAGGCGAAGGGGTACGCGCTGTGCTCCTCGGCCTCCGCCATCCGGGCTCCGACGGCGGCCGTGAGCTCGCCGAAGCTGTGGTCGGGGTCGCAGTCCACGCGCAGGACCACCGGGTTGATCAGGTAGCCGACGGTCCGGTCGAAGCGCTGCGCGGGTCGGCCGTCGGTCGGCACCATCACGCTGAGGTCGCGGTGTCCCGAGTGGCGGTGCAGCAGCGCGAGGAAGGCGCCGAGCACGACGCTGAAGGGCGTCAGCCCCGCCGCACGGGCGCTGTCCTGGACAGCCGCCCAGGTGGAGTGCGGGAGCCGCAACTGCACCATCTCGCCGCCGGTGTGCGAGGCGGATGCGGTCCGCCGGCGATCGGCCAGGGCGTCCAGGACCGGCGCCGTGGAGGCGCCGGTCAGCCGGTCGAGCCACCAGCGTCGGTGCTCCTCCGTCTCCGGTGCGGCGAGCATGGCCCGCTGCCACTCCACGAACTCGGCGTAGGGAGCGGCCTGTTCGACCGGCGGCAGCTCGCGGCCCTGCGCGAGCGCGTCGTGGCAGGCGACGATGTCCCGCAGCAGCAGGTGGCTGGAGACCCCGTCGGTGATCAGGTGGTGGAACACCAGGAGCAGCAGGGTGGCGCCGCCGGGGGCGGCGACGAGCCACATCCGGTAGAGAGGGTCCTGCTCCAGGTCGAATGGGCGGCGGACCAGGTTGCGCACGCGGGCGGCGAACTCCCCGTCGGTCACGTGACCGAGGTCCAGGCGGGTCACCTCCGGGGTGCGGCCGGTGACCTCCTGCACGGGCCCCCCGGCGTCCAGGCGTACGGAGACGCCCAGTTCCGGGTGCCTGCGCACCATCGCGGTCAGGGCCTCGACGAGCCGCTCCTCCTCCACGTCCTGCCCGAGCCACAGGCCCAGCGGCAGGTTGTAGGAGACGGTCTGCGGGTCGTCGGCGTGCAGGGCCCACAGCGCGGCCTGCCCGCGGCTGAGCGGGTACGGCCCGGCGGGCGCCTTCGGGGCGGCGGCCGCCGGCGGGGCCGGGGCGGGTGCGACGGCCGGTGCGGTCGTGTCGACCAGGCCCCGTACCAGCAGCTCGGCCACTTCGTCGGACAGCTTGCCGGCGGCGATCGCCGCCAGCAGGTCACGCAGGTCGGTGCTCATCGGCCCGCCCCTCCTTCGAGTACGGCCAGCGCGTCGTCCACGCGGACGGTTCCGTCGCGCAGCCCGGCCAGCAGGGCCGCCACCTGGTCCGCCTCCGGTGCGGCGGGGGCGGGGTCCGGCTCCTGAACCTGCTTCTGCGTCTGCTTCTGCTCCTGGGGCGCGGGCAGTGGCCCGTACGCCTCGAACACGGCTCGGGCCACCGCCCGTACCGTCTGGGCCACCCCGAACATCCGGGTCGGCACCTCCACCTGGTAGTCCGCGCCGAGGCGGCGGCCCAGCCGGCGCAAGCCCAGCGAGTCCACTCCCGCGTCCGACAGCGCCCGGTCCAGGGGCAGGCGCTCGGGCCGCATGCCCAAGTGGGCCGCGAGGAGCCCGCGTACGTGCGTACGGACGGCGCCCTCGGCGTCGTCTCCGGCGGGAGCCCCGGCCTCGGCCGGCTGCGCGGCGGCGGGCTCCTCCACGACGGCCGGCGTCCGCGCCGCTGCCACGACGCCGGGCGCGGTCTGCGATCCCGCACGGGTCTGCGGCCCGGCCTCGGCCGGGTCGTCCGCATCCGCCTCGGCCGCGGTGTCGGCGACCAGGCCCGACTCGGCCGCCTGCAGGGCGTCGAAGCGGGCTCCGGGCGTGAGCCAGTAGCTCTCCCGGGCGAAGGGGTAGGTCGGTGCGGGCACCCGCCGGGGCGTCGTTCCCGGCCACAGTTCCGCCCAGTCGATCGGGGCGCCCCCGACCCACAGCCGGGCGACCTTGTCCAGTCGGCCCGCCTCCACCACGGCCCGCAGGTACCGGCCGCCCTCGGGGCCGTCCAGCAGCAGCGCGGTGGTGGCGTCCTGGCCGTCCCCCGCGAAGACGCCGGGGACCGGTCCGCCGGCCTGCCACGTCTCCAGGGCGGCCGCCAGCGCACGCGGCGAGTCGGCGACGACCGCGAGACGGTCGGGGAAGGCCTCCCGGCCCGTGCTCAGGGTGTGCGCCAGGGCCGCCGGGTCCACGTCCTCGTGGTCCGCGACCCAACGGGCCAGGCGCGCCGCGTAGTCGCGCAGCCGCTCCGGGGTCTTCGCCGACAGGACGAACAGCCGCTCCCCCGCCGTCGGCAGGACCGGCGCCTCCCGGTACTCCTCCACCACCAGGTGCGCGTTGACCCCGCCGAGGCCGAAGGAGCTCACTCCCGCCCTCAGAGGTGCCTCGGCCCCGTCGGGCGTGCGGACCCGGTTCCAGGGCTCGTTCCCGGCCGGCAGGCGCAGCGGGCTGCCGTCGAGACGCAGGTGCGGGTTGAGCTTCTCCAGGTGGACGTTGCCGGGGATCGACCCGTGGCGCATCGCGAGCAGCGCCTTGATCAGGCCGGTGACGCCCGCGGCCGCCTCCAGGTGGCCGGTGTTGGTCTTCACCGCGCCCAGCACCACGTGCGGCCGCCCGGGTGCCGCGCCGTGATCGGCGTACAGCTCCCCGAAGGCCGACTTCAGGCCCTCGACCTCGACGGGGTCGCCGAGTTCGGTGCCGGTGCCGTGGGTCTCGACGTAGCCGACGGTCCGCGGGTCCACGCCGGCGCGGCGGTGCGCCTTGACGATGCAGGCGGCCTGCGCGTCCGGGTTCGGGGCGGTCAGCGAGTTGGTGCGGCCGCCGTGGTTGACGGCGCTGCCCCGCAGGACGGCGTGGATGACGTCGCCGTCGGCGATCGCCGCGTCGAGGCGCTTGAGCACCACCACGCCCACGCCCTCGGCACGGACGATGCCGTTGGCGCGCGCGTCGAAGGTACGGCAGCGGCCGTCCGGGCTCAGCATGTCGGCCTGGCTCATGTCCACGAACAGCGTCGGCGAGGCGATGACGTTCACGCCGCCGGCCAGCGCGACGTCGCAGTCGCCGCCGCGGATCGCCTCGGCCGCCCGGTGGACGGCGACGAGCGAGGAGGAGCAGGCGGTGTCGATGGTCTCGCTGGGTCCGTGCAGGTCCAGCAGGTACGAGACCCGGTTGGACATGATCGCGTGGGCCCTGCCCACCGTGCTGTAGCCGTCGAGCGGAACGCCGAGGGCGTGCTGGAGCTCGAAGTAGTCGTAGGTGCTGCTGCCGATGAAGACGCCCGTGTCGGTGCCGGCGAGCGCGGACGGCCGGATGCCGGCGTTCTCGATCGCGCTCCAGGCCGCCTCCAGCACGAGCCGGTGCTGCGGGTCCATCGCCACGGCCTCGTGGGGGGAGATGCCGAAGAACTGCGGGTCGAACAGGTCGACCCGGGGCAGGAACCCTCCCCACTTCGCCGTCGTGCGGAACTCGCCGGGCGTCGGCTCCCCGTACAGGCGGCGCCAGTCCCAGCGGTCCGCCGGGATCTCGTCGACGAGGTCGTCGCCCGCCGTCAGGTGCTCCCAGAACTCGTCCAGGTCGTGCGAGCCGGGGAGCATGCCGGCCATGCCGACGATGGCGACCGCGACGGGCTCGCCGGTGGCGGGCGCCGGGGCGGCGGCCCGAACGGAGGCGTCCGGGAAGGCCTCGGCGGCCACGGCCGGCGCGGCGGCGGGTTCGGGGGCCGGTTCGGGCG
>NZ_JARAYQ010000289.1:0-9646 GCF_033794505.1 Streptomyces sp. MB09-01
GGCGGTGGGAGTGGGCGTCGGGGAGGGCGCCGTGGTCCTGGTCGGCGCGGCGGAGGTGGCGGGCGCGGTCGGCGCCGCGGTCGCGGTGACGGTGGGACGGGCGGTGGGCCGCCCGCTCGGCTGGGCCGTCGCACCCTGGTCGACGGAGCACTTCACCCCGTTGATCAGGCACCCGGTCGGGTTGCCCGGGGAGTCGGAACCGCTGGTGACGAAGCCGACGGTGACGGAGGCCCCGGCCGCGAGCTGCCGGTTCCAGCTCGCGGGCTTCACGGTGACGCGGCGGCCGGAGACCGTGTGGGTGCCGTTCCACAGGGAGTCGATCTTCGTGCCCGCCGGCAGGTCGAACTGGAGCGTCCAGTCCGACTGGACCTGGCCGGTGTGGTTGGTGATGACGTACTGGCCGGTGTAACCGCCGCTCCAGGAGCTGGACTTCGTGTACACGGCGCCGACGGAGGCCGCCTGGGCGGTTCCGGTGAAGGCGAACACCGCGCCCCCGATCACCGCCGCCGCCACGATCGCTCCCGTGACCTTGGCCCTGCGGCTCGTCCTGCGCCGGTGCCCGACTGTGCTGCCCATCGCGTGCCTGCCTCTGTGTTACTGGGGAGTTGGAGGATGCGGCAGCACGCTAGCCGCACCGAAACGGACATTCGTTCGTTTCGGTGCGCCTCTGGTGAGTCTTAGGTTCCGCTTAAGGAAGGGGAAAGCGGGGCATCAGGAAGCAGGCTCGCGGAGCCCTGCCGCCCCAAGGTCTCCGGCTCCCGACTGTCCAAGGCAGTCCAAGGGGATCCAGGTTGTGTCGCCTCCGGTGGCTCCCCGTTTGGCTCCCCAGTGCCTGCGACGGGCTCGAGCCGTCACGTTCATTGAGTTCCGATGCGGGTGAGGGCGGTCCCTGCACGGGTCGCCCACACCAGCATCTTCCGGGATCTACGGGAGCAGGCTCGTGTCCGTTGCTGCGTAGCGCTTGCCTTCCGGCCAGATCGCCACGCATCCCTGGCTGTGGGCCAGATCGATCAGGTCGGCCCGCGGCTTGCTCGGCAGCAGGATCGCCCGCGTGGTGTGGTCCACGAAACGGCTGTAGTCCGCGAGCTGGCCGATGGCCATGCGCACGTTCTCGCGCGTCACGCTGCCCTTGGCCTCGACCAGCAACCCGAGCTGCTTGCAGTAGAGGTCGGTGAAGAGCGGGCGGCTCTCGCCGGGCGGAAGCAGCCGGTGCCGGCAGGACTCGAGCCCCTTGCTCGTGAGATACCCGGCGAATGCGGTGACCAGCTTGCCCTCCTTACGCTCTGCCTCGTACTGCTCGCGGTTGGGGTTGACGAAGGTCTTCTCCGTCTCGTTCCGTTCGATCGGCAGTACGTCCACGGGGCTGGGGTTGCTTTCGAGCAACCGGCCGAGCTTGGTCGCGGGGGTCGTCGGCTTGGTGTCGAGCGGCACCAGCCGGAAGACGATCACCTTGCGCAGGGGGCCGTCGTTGGTCTCCGGCGCGTCCGTCTCGTACCAGGGGTTCTCCGGGTCAACGGCGAATTCGCCGCGGTAGCGGATGGTGCCACGTGCGCCCTGGAAGACCCGGAGCGTACGGCCCTCGAGCTGGTGGTTGAGGATGCTGGCATTACCGGAGACCATCCGCTGGTCCCCGTACTGGCCCTCGCCGCTGTAGTGGAAGCGGCCGTCCGGCATCCAGTCGTCGTAGTAGCCGTGCTTCTCGCCTGCCACGGGGTCCGTGAAGACGAACACGTTGGGGGTCTTCGCCGAGGGCCCGATGCCGCCCTGGGTCCGTCCCCCAAAGATGCTGTGCAGTTCCTTGCGCTCGATCGTGTCACCAGGCTGGAGCGTCCACTCCGGAGCCGGCGTAGCAGTCTCGATCACGAGCCTCCCTCAACATGTGCGTAACTCACCCCGAGTTGGGTCTGACCAGACGATGCCACATCCAAATCAGATGTCGAAATCATTTGTCCAAAACGGACATTGACGGTAGGTAGTCTTACGTTAGGGCCAAGGTGACGGCTGCGGATGGAGCCTCCGACGGGGGCGGCACCGCTGTGATGGGTCGCGTCCCGGGCCACGTGAGACGAGGGGGACTATGCCGAAGTTCAAGATCGTGGATCTCTTCGCCGGGGTAGGCGGCTGGAGCGTGGCCGGCCGGCACCTAGGCGTCCCCGTGGTGGGTGTGGAGTGGTGTAGGCACGCGTGCCAAACCCGACGCGCCGCTGGTCTGGCCACTGTTGAAGAAGACGTCCGGAAGCTAAGCCCCAGCGACTTCCCGACAGAAAACGTCCTCGTGGGTCATCCGCCGGCGCAGGCCTTCATCGTTCCCGGCAGGCATCGTGGTCGCACAGCACTGACCCAGGTGCTTGATCTGGTTGGTCGGATGTCGCGCCGTGACGACGTCGGTGCCGAACTGGTGCATGCCGAGGACGAGCGCACGGGGCTGGTATTGGAACCCCTTCGATGGGCTCTGGCCGCAATCGATGAAGGGCGCGCGTATGACGTGATCGCGCTGGTTCAGAGCCCATCAAATCTTCCGCTGTGGGAGGCGATGGGGGAGGCCCTCGCTGCGGAAGGGTACTCAGTCGCGAGTGGCCTACTGCGAGCCGAGCAGTTCGGAGTGCCTCAGACTCGGCGCACCGCTGTAATGATCGCCAGGCTAGGCGGCGTTGCCGTGCTGCCTCGGCCCACGCATCACGCGTTTGGCAAGGGTGTGCCTCGCGGCGAGGCCGGTCTCGGGCTCCTGCCATGGGTGCCAATGGGGGAAGCACTGAGCCGCCCGCACCCCTTCGAGATGATCAGTAACTACGGGCTTGGAGGCGACCCCACGGCGCGCAGCCGACGAACCTCTGCTGAACCTGCCTTCACCGTCACCGGCAAGATTCGACGGAATCGGGTCGTTACACCGCACGGCTCCGAGCTCCCGCGCTTGACCGACAGCGAGGCGGGTCAGCTGCAGACCTTCCCCAGGGGCTTCCCCTGGGCTGGGCAAGGCGTGGCTCAGCAGATCGGCAACGCTGTTCAACCACTGCTCGCCGCGCACGTACTTGCCGCTGCCCTCGACCTACCCGCGCCCACACCACAGCCGGCGAGTTCATGACCGTCGTGAAACGGCGTAGTGCCGCCAGGTGGGGGCTGAGGGCGACGGGAGCCCCCCGACTGGGTCTCGGTCGCACACGGCTCCGGAGGCCCATGCGTCTCACACGGTCTAGCAGGTCAACTGCGTGTAGCAGTGTCGTCGGCACTTCCTTGTCCGCGCATGAGCCACGACCTTGGTTCCGCACCCGAGCTCCTCGCTCGGACAGGGGCTGGCACGCGCCCGACTCTTCATGCGCATGTCGGACCTGTTGCTCTTCCAGGTGGGCTGCCTGGAACTTGAACCCACATTATCGAACATGTATTCCATGTCGATATGCGTGTTCCGCATCCGGCAGCCTTTGTCAGTGCCGAGGTCTAGCCTTCGTCTGTGGCACCGCTGCCAGGCGGACGCCCTGGCGCCTATCTCTTTACAGCCGGGTCACGCCACGCGAAACTGTCTATGCCGACTAGGTGATCTAGGTGGGGGGAATCGCTATGACCCGTGTTTCGGAATACTACTCGTTGGGGCGAACGCAGGGCACGCTTGACTTCGTCGACGTGGATACCGTCAATGATATTCAAGTGTACGTAGACCCAGGTTCCATTCGGTATCTTCAAGATGACTGGGGTAAGCAGTGCCTCAAGATGCTTGAGACGTTTTTCGATAGCGTGCTTGATTCTGTCCGCTCGAATGACAAGCGCCGCACAGTCGCTCTGCTCAGTCAGCTCCGCGAACCCAATGAAACGCACCTTGGAATCTCGCGTGGCCCCAGTGCTGGTAGGGGATTCGGCAGTAAAATGGGGGCTTCTTTCGCTGAGAAGCTGGCTCAGAGTGAAGCTGCGAAGACTGGGTTGATCCAGGACCTGGAAGATACGGCATTCTTCATCGATGGCGTCGATAAGGACATCGTCTCAGATGTCACCACGAATATCATTCGCGGCCCGCTCATTACCTACACTCAACAGATGGCGGAGCTCTTTGGAATCCCGCTGGAGAATGACGTCGTGAGTGGTCCGGTATGGAATCCGGTCAGCCTGGAATGGGAGAACGGATTTACCGAACTTCCCACTCCCGACGGAAAGAAGCTGCTTCTGGTCCCAAAGGTGATCGTGCGCCGGTCCATGCACATGTCGCGAGGTGAGTATTACAGGAACCATTTGGTGCCCGTTCTCCAGGAGGAGGAAGGGGATGCTGCGAGCCGAGGGCTGGCTGGCGCGATCCGAACTCGGGGAGGGCGTAAGGCCACCCAGAAGGAGATCAGGCGGAAGTATGGCAGCACAAAGCCTGATGTGACGCGTGAGACTCTCAAGAGGCCATCGGTGTATGAGCACTATCGGCAGATTAAGAGGCAGGTGGCACCTCAGCCTCTGACGCACAGGGAATTGTCAGTAACGGCGGACACGCCCATGCCGGACTATGAGCGACTTTTGCAGGACGTCATTGATACTCCATCCGGGAAGGCTGATGCTACGCGGTACCATAATGCCGTTGAGTGTTTGTTGACGGCGATTTTCTACCCCTCTCTGTCCATGTCAGACAAGGAGACGGAGATCCATGACGGTCGTAAGCGAATCGACATTTCGTACACCAATACTGCGAGGGATGGATTCTTCAAGTATCTAATCCGTCACAGGATTCAAAGCAGGTATGTCTTCGTCGAGTGCAAGAATTACGGCAAGGATGTGACGAATCCGGAGTTGGATCAGCTCTCCTCTCGATTCTCCACGTTGCGTGGAGAATTCGGCATCCTTGCTTGTCGATCGTTCCAGGATAAGGCCAGTTTCTTGCGTCGATGCAGGGATACGGCACGAGATGGGCGCGGCTACGTCATTGCTCTCGACGATGAAGACCTGAAGAGGTTGGTCGCTGACGTAATGGCAGCCTTGAACCCTGACCCTGTGGACACGTCGGACCCGGACCCTGCCCCGATTCGACCCGTGTCCGAATATCCGCTCCTGCATGAGCGGCTTAAAGAACTGCATGGCTAAGCGTTCTTGCGGCGCCCCTGCGGCACGGATTGCTTTCCATCCGTAGCGCTAACCGGATCGGGCAGCGACGCTCATACGGGCTGCTTTACGGCTTGCTGACGGCGGGGCGCGCTTGCGCTGGTTGCGGTACGACGCTGCTGTACCGCAACCACTGGGCCCCGACTGGCGCCGGGGCCCAGGACAGTTCAGCCGGCGTAGTCGTGGTGGTCGCGGGGTCGTAGCCGTCTGCACGGCTTGTCTTGGGTCGACGGTGGACGGATGGGACTTCCCCACCTCAACCCCTCCACGGCCGGCACCCGTGCACGGCGCCCCCGCCATCTCAGAGCCTGAGGCCCCCGCCGGAGGCATGCGGTGAGTGATGGAATCGACGGCCGTCGGGGTCTTCTTATGCTTTTGGGCCTATCCCGCCTTGGAGGGGTGGTCGTCGGCGCAGCGCGCGCGGAGCGGTCCGCAGGCAGGAGCGTCGCGCGGAGCGGAGCCGGGTGCTTGATGTAACAGGGGAACTCTCGCCAACGCGAACCGCGACGGCTTTCAAGACCGATCGCGTGGCGTAACCGGCCCGGTCTTCACCTGGGCCTTTAGCTCCGACATCTGACCTTCGGCGGTCGTGCTGGCCAGAGGTTGGCTACGGCCATGATCAGTCGGCATGTCCATCACCAGCCATGGGCACTCTCCGAGGTGCCTTCCCTGCGATGCCCGTAGGTCCGATCAGGAGAGAGATGAGTATGGCTGAGCCCTCCGTGATTCCCCCCGACTACGCTGGTCATCACCAGCCGGCGAACGGGGAGAGTGCTCTGAGGATGGGACCGAAGTCAACGAGGGTCTACCAGACGATCCGGTCTTGGATCGAGTCGGGCGAGTACGGCCCCGGCGAGAAACTGCCCTCCGAGCGGACCATGAGCGCTGAGCTGGAGATCGGCCGTACCGCCCTCCGCCAGGTACTCGCGCGTCTGGCAAGCGAGCGGCTCATCAAGGCGTACGACCGCAGCTCGTACCGAGTCGTGGGTGGGGAGACCGTCCCCACGCCGGCAGAGCTGGAGCCTTGGACGATCCACGGCAGCAGGACGGTCTACGAGAACCGGTGGGTGAACCTCGACCTCGTCGACGTCGAGCCGCCCGGGGTCGAGCGGTTCGAGCACCACGTGGTGCGCCTGCACCATGTGGCGATCACTGCTGTGATCGATGAGCAGCAGCGCGTCCTGATGATGTGGCGCTACCGCTTCGTCCCGCAGCAGTGGGGATGGGAACTCCCCGGCGGAATCGTGGACGAAGGCGAGGATGCGGCGACCACGGCGGCGCGGGAGACCGAGGAAGAGACCGGTTGGCGCCCGACGAACGTCGAGCACGTCGTGACGTATCAGCCCATGATTGGCATGGTCGATTCGCCTCACGAAATCTTCGTGGCGCGGGGCGCGGTGAAGGTGGGCGAACCCACGGACATCGAGGAAGCCGGGCAGATCGCCTGGGTGCCACTCGCAGACATCCCCCGGCTCATGGCCGAGGGGAAGCTCATGGGATCAGGAACCCTAGTCGCCCTCCTGCACGTCCTCGCATCGCGGGCTACAGCCGCCCCGTAAGTAGCTCCACACGCCGGCGGTGCCGCACAGACCCCGTGCGGTTCGCCAGCAGGCGCGCCTGCTGGAGGTTCGAGCGGGCCTCGTCGAACTCGCCGCGTGCAAGGTGGGCCTGTGTCAGGTCGCTGTGCAGCCCTGCCTTGGCGCGGACGAACGTGGGGTCAGTCGTCTGAAGAGACGCGTAGAGGTCGCCCATGGCTGAGCTGTCGCCCAAGAGCGCCAGTACGTTTCCCCGCCAGCGCGCCAGGTGGTCCGCGTTCAGGAAGATGCTCAGCATGTCGGAGTCACGAGCGTGCGCGCCTTCCGGCAGCGTGGCCGCCGCCCGGTCCAGCGCATGCCGTGCATCATCGTGCATGCCAGCGGCGGCGCACAGCTCAGCTTCGGCGGCACTCAGCCAAGCTCGAAGGCGAGAAGACTGACGCTCCGCGTGGGTGCGCTGCGCGTCGCGAATGAGCTCCACCGCCATCTCGGGTCGGCCGGCATCACCCAGGACGTACGCCTGCTCCCCCATGGCATGGGCCAAGTACTGCGGCGCATCAGCGTCCTGCGCGGCGCGCTTCGCCAGCTCGTAGTGCCGCCATGCGCGCTCCACAGACCCTGCGTCCAGTGCTTGCCAGGCTGCCAGGGTCGCCGCCCCCGCCAGGGCCGTCGCGATGGGTCGGCGTGTCCTTGGCAGGACCGCGAAGGTGAGCGCGTCCTCCATTGCCGTCAGGTGGCCGTTCATCTGGTCAACCAGGCCCGATGCGCCCATCTGCCGGTCCATGGTCCGCAGTAGCTCGGTCTGGTCCATGAAAGTGCTCACCATGGAATCGCTGACGCTCCGCGCCGAGTCGATCCGGCTCAACAGGTCCTCGTAGCCATCCGCTTGTTGGGGAACTGAACGAGCAGGCTCCCCGCCCAGCTCGGCATCCGTCACCCCGAGCAGTGGCCGGAGAATTACGGCGTACCGCTCCGTGATGGCCCGTCGGCCGTTCTCCCACTCCGACACGTAGGTCTTCAGGCTCGCGCTGGATGCGACGTTCAGCATGTGCTGCCGTGCGTGGCGCTCAATCTCGAAGATCAACCGCTCCTGCGACCACCCCCGCGCTGTACGAACAGCTCGTAATCCCTTGCCCACGTGCATCGCCTCCGATGGCCGTGCCACCTGGGAAGGGCTAACCAAATTGCCGCAGGTGGGAGCGGGTTAACACCCTTGAGGTTAACCCCTGTTGGCTACCGAGACCCCCTGTCCGAGCCGTTTCCTGAAGTCACACCGGAACACACCGGCAAGCCCCAACCGAACCGAGGGCTTGCATCTGGTGCGCACCAGATGTCATCCTTCTGGTGCGCACCAGAAGGTCCGAAAGGGCTCAGCTTCGGTGTGTACGCACGACTGAGAGCCCGCTTTGCAGCCCGGAGGAAAGCCCGAGGGGGCGAGTACGAAGGCAGCGTCCGTTCCTTTAGAACTCAACAGTGTGGTCACCGCCTCCTTTAGCTGAAAAGGCGGTCAGCGCGGCAATGGTTCGCGCACTCAACCTCCGCAGCGTTGTGCTGCGGCCGGTTGCCTCCACCGCCCGTCCACCGCCTTTAGCGGTGGACGGGCGGTGTTGAGGGGAGCCGGAGGAGTTCTTCCTGTTCCACAACGACGTGCAGCCCCGGCGGTAGGACGCCGGGGCTGCTGTTCGGGCCCGTTCCTGTCTGAGAGGAGCAAGACCCAATGAAGTCCATCGTTGCACGTCACACGGGTGTTACCGCGTTGCCGGCCGATCTGGAGCCGACGGACGCGGAGCTGGAGGCGATCGAGGCGGAGATGCCCCTCGTCCTCGCCGAGGTCGAGCTGCTGGACGCGCTGATCGTCCTGCTGCATCAGCCGCCGACCCAGATTCACAGTCGGCGCATCCGGCGGGCGCACCGGCGGGTGCTGGCGGCCAGCCGGGACGCGGCCAACTGCTCCGCCGGTACGCAGGTCTCGGGGGACGCGGCATGAACGACCGCGCCGAAGCTCACGTCGACCTGCTGGACGCGATCGTGGCAGCACTGGACCTGCCGCTGCCGTCGATCGCGGAGGCGGACGAGCGGCTGTACTACCGGCTGCTGGAACGCCGGGCCCTCGCCGTACGGATCACCCTCAGCGCCAAACGCACCGTCAGCCGGGACCCACGACTGGCCGCGGCCACGATCCGCAGGCGGACCGCCGAGGAGCCCGTCACCTACACCCCGTTCCAGGACGAGAAGGACGGGGAAGTCCGGTGACCGGCCGTCCCCTGACGGGAGCCCAGAAGTTCGTTCTCGGCCTCGCGTTCGTGCCGATGCTCGCCACGGGCGCGGCCGGCGGGTACGGGACGTACTCGAACATCAAGGGTGCCTACGACTCCGGTACCGCGCTCGGAGCGGTCGCCGCGGGTGAGGGCGCCACTGCGGTCCTGGCTCTGGTGATGCTGGGGCTGACCATGCTGGGGCAATCCTCCCCGGCCGTGGTCCGCGCCGGCCTGTGGGCCCTGCCGGCCGCCGCGTCCGTCATGTCCGCCGTCGCCGCCCCGGACGGGCCCCGCACCGTGATCTACGCGATCACCCCGCTGGGCATGTCGGTGTCGGCCGAGGGCATGGCGTTCCTGGCCCGCCGGATCGTGGTCCATGTCGACGGCCGTGACGCCGAGGCCGAAGCGAAGGCCGCGGCCGTGGTGCGGGCCCTGGCCTATCACCGCGCCCGCGCCGCCAACCACCCGGACGCGAAGATCCGGAAGCGTTCGGATCGGGCGTCGTGGCGCCTGGCCCGCAAGGTCGGCACCGCAGACACGACGCTCGGGGCCCGGCTGCTGGACGTCCAGCGGGAGCGGATCTCCACCGGCGCGGACGTCGCCCTCGGCGACATGTTCGCCATCACCCTCACACCCGCGACCGAGTCCGTCACGGCAGGACGTGACGCCGTCACGGCGGCCGTGACTCCCGACCCCGATCAGCACGTCTGACCTGCACCGCCCAAGCACGGGAAGGAGGAACCCTCATGTCCGGCATCGACTGGGACAAGGAGTTCACCCGCATGA
>NZ_JARAYQ010000028.1:0-50854 GCF_033794505.1 Streptomyces sp. MB09-01
GCACACCGTCGACGCCTACCTCCGCCGCATCCGCGCCAAGCTCAACATCAACAGCACCGCCGAAATGACCCGCATGGCCATCGCCCTCGGACTCTGACATTGACGCCGTCGCTCCGATGTCAGAGGGTCCTGAGAACCTGGAGCCATGACGGACCGTACCGAGTTGATTACCGCCTACTGGGATGCCGCCGCGGCAACCTTCGACGAGCAGCCCGACCACGGGCTGAGGACTGACGACACGCGCGCCGCGTGGGCCCGGCTCCTGCGGTCGGTGATGCCGGACCATCCGGTCGACGTTCTCGACATCGGCTGCGGCACCGGATCGGTGTCCCTGCTGCTGGCCGAGTCCGGGCACCGGCCCACCGGTGTCGACCTGGCGCCGCGCATGATCGAGCAGGCCCGCACGAAGTTCGAGACCGCCGGCTTTGCGGGCCGTTTCCTGATCGGCGACGCCATGGCTCCCCCGACCGGGGAAGAGCTCTTCGATGTCGTGCTGTCGCGGCACCTGGTGTGGACACTCCCCGATCCGGAGACTGCCTTGCGGGAGTGGGTGACGCGTGTACGGCCGGGAGGCCGGCTGGTGCTGGTCGAGGGGCGCTGGGGTGAGGCGGGTCAGAAGGAGGCCCCGTATGTGGCCGGCGCCGAATCACTACCGTGGAACGGCGGACTCAGCGCCGAAGCCCTTGCTGCGGCCGTACGCCCGCTTGCCGCCCGCGTGCGCGTGGAACTGCTCAGCGGCAACCCGGACCTGTGGGGTGGCCCGGTGGACGACGAGCGGTACGTCCTGGTCGCCGAGCTGTGACGGGCCGAGGCGGCCGGCCCGCGGCGGCCGGCCCAGCCGGGCCTTCCCGGCGGGGGCGCGGTCCGACCGGTCAGGCATCATGCATCCGTGAGCACCATCGTGAAGTTCTTCGTGGCACCGGACGGTGCGTCGGCCGCCCTCGCCCTCGGGGCCGGACCGGGACGCGCTTTCGAGCCCCTTTCGTTCGGCAACTTCGATGCCGACGAGGCCGTGGTCGAGTGGGAATGCCTCATCTCCGGAGGCAGGTTCGAAGAGCTCCTGGAGGCGGGTGAACCGCGAATCGTCGCCGGCGAGGACGATGACGGATGCGTCGTCTTCGCTCTGTCCGGCCGTCTGGTGGACGCTCTGGCCGAGGCGGAGCCTGCGCGGCTGCACGAGGTAGCCGCGGAGTGGGCCCGGCAGCGGGCAGAAGACGGCGCGGCGATCGATGCTGATGTGGCCCGCGAGATGCTGGGGAGTCTTGGTGTCCTGGCGCGCGGCACGAAAGAACACGGCCACGGCTTGTACTGCTGGGTCGCGTAGGAGTCGGGGTTGGACCGGCTAGCCTCCGGGGGTGAAGGTCACCGGCAGGGCCAGGGGGCCGCGCAGGCCCCCGGGACGCCAGCGGATCTTGTCGGGCGCTACGGCGAGGGCGAGTCCGGGCAGCCGGCGCAGGGCCGTGCCGATGGCGATCTGCCCTTCCAGGCGGGCCAGCGGCGCGCCCAGGCAGTAGTGGATGCCGTGCCCGAAGGCGAGGTGGGCGTTGTCCTGCCGGGTGATGTCCAGCTGGTCGGGGTCGGCGAACCGCGCCGGGTCGCGGTCGGCGATGGCCGAGGCGATCAGTACGGTCGCGCCCCGCGGGATGGTCACGCCCGCGATCTCGGTGTCTTCGCGCGCGAACCGGGCGATGCCGGGGCTGACCGGTCCGTCGTAGCGGAGGAACTCCTCGATCGCGCCCGGCAGCAGCTCGGGGTCGGAGCGCAGCCGGTCGAGCTGGTCGGGGTGGGCGAGCAGCATGGCGATGCCGCCGCCGATCAGGTTGACCGTGGTGATGTAGCCGGCGACCAGCAGCAGGAACACCATGGCGATCAGCTCGTCCTCGGTCAGCTGCTGTTCCTGGTCCCGGGCGGTGATGAGGCCGCTGAGCAGGTCGTCGCCCGGGGCTTCCCGTTTGGCCCGGATCAGCCCGGTCAGATAAGCGCGCATGTGCTGCCACGCCTCGTTCACCACGGCCGGGTCCGGCGGCTCCGCTCCGCGCATGATCATGCGGTCCGTCCAGCGCTGGAAGTCGTGACGGTCGTCCACCGGCACTCCGAGCAGTTCGCTGATCGCCGTGACCGGGAGCGGTAGCGCGAAGTCCGCCACGAGATCGGCGCGGCCGGACGGGACGACCTCTTCCAGCAGCCGGTCGGCGACGGACTGGATCCGGGGCCGCATCCCCGCCACCCTGCGGGCGGTGAACGCCTTGGAGACCAGGCGGCGCAGGCGGGTGTGGTCGGGCGGGTCGCTGCGGAGCATGTTGCTCAGCATCGACTCGCGCTCCGTTGCGGGCAGCTGTTGCAGGAGCCGGGTGTCCGAGGCGTCGCGTACGTCGCTGCTGAGACGGGGCTCGGAGAGGGCCGCGAGTCCGTCGTCGTAGCGGGTGACGAGCCAGGCCTCCAGGCCTCCCGCGATGACGACGCGGCGTACGGGGCCGTCCTCGCGCAGTTGCCGGTACAGCGGGAAGGGGTCCGAGACGAAGGCCGGATCGGCGTAGGGCAGAAGGACCGGACGCTCGCTCATCATGCCTCCAGAAGTACTTCGCCTTCTCGTGGAGCGTGATGATATACGCGCATGTTTCCCTGAATGCCGCTTTCCAGCCATCCCGGTTGGTGTCCGCCTCGGCCCCTGCGGACCGCACCGGCAGCACGCCCCGGCAGGGCCGCCCGGGCGTGCCGGGCCCGGCCGTCCGTTAGTTCAGGCCTATCTCTTCGCACGTGGCCTTGACCCTGTCGACGCAGATCTCCTCGACGGTGAAGACACCGTCGAGGACCACGGTGCTCCTGATGTTGTCCCTGGTCACGGAGGTGCCGGGAATGAGCACCGCCGGCACGCGCTTGCTGGTCGGGCTGCTGACCACCTGGTTGATGATTCCGTCGATCTTCTCGCCCTGGGCGAGCTTGACGGCGAGCTCCGCGGCGGCCTCGGCCTCGCGGGCGTACGGCTTGTAGACGCTCATGTACTGCTCGCCCGCGACGATGCGCTGCACACCGGCGAGTTCCGCGTCCTGGCCGGTGACCGGGGGCAGCGGGTGCACGCCTGCGGCCTTGAGGGCGGTGATGATGCCGCCCGCCATGCCGTCGTTGGCGGAGTAGACACCGACGATCTTGTCCTTGCCGAGTGCGGAGAGCGCGGCCGCCATGTTGCTGTTGGCGTTCTCCGGCTTCCACTCGACGGTGTCGTACTCCTTGCCGACGGTCACCTTGCCTTCGAGGACGGATCTGGCGCCGGTTCTGAACTGTGCGGCGTTCGGGTCGGTGACCGCGCCGTTCATCATGACGATCTTCCCGGTCCTGGCCTTGTCGCCCAGGGCCTCCAGCAGGGCCTTGCCCTGGACACGGCCGACGTCTTCGTTGTCGAAGGAGGTGTACGCGTCGATCGGGCCCTCCGCCAGGCGGTCGTAGGCGACGACCGAGATGCCCGCGCCCTTGGCCTTCGTCACGGCCCCGGCGATCGACTTGGAGTCCACCGCGTCGATGATCAGAACGTCGACCTTGTTCTCGATCATCGTGTCGACCTGGGCGCTCTGCTTCGCCGCATCCCCCATGGCGTTGGCGTAGACCACTTTCCCCTTGCCGAGCGTCATGAGGGCGACCTTCTTCTCGATCAGGGGCTTGTCGAACTTCTCGTAGCGTGCGGTCTCGCTCTCGGGGAGCAGGAGGCCGACCGTGACCGCACCATCACTCCCGCTGTCGCTCTCGTCCGCGCCACCGCAAGCGGCGAGCGTGACGGTGAGCGCCGAAACAGCCAGTCCAACGGCGGCACGACCCAGATTCGCGTTCACGAAGTGAACCTCCCTGACGGGGCCGTGTCCTTACGGCCGAGGTGGGGGCAGTCAACTTGGCCCTCCCACTGCCGTCAAGAAGTGAATTGTTAACGACCTGGCAACGTTGTCGTGGCGCCTCTGCAAATCGCCCATGCCGGCCTTTTGTCCCCTACCCGCACCCTGAACTTCTGACGTCACGTCAACTTGTGAAGGGTCATCGCGGCAGGTTCGGGCCGGGACGAGGGGTGCGGCACCGCAGGTCCCCGGTGTGTCGGTACGGACCGTCACCCGTGCCGTCCGGCACGGTTGACGCATGGCCGAGAACGACATCAGCCGGACCAGCCGTCGTGCTGTTCTACGGGCGGCCGGAACGGCCGGGGCCGCCGCGCTGGCCGCGGCCTGCGCCGGACCGGCCGGCACCCCCGGCGCCGCGGCCCGGCCGTCGGCCTCGGCACCCCGACCGGCCAAGGCCAGCAGTACCCCCGCCCCGGCCTGTGTGCTCAGCACCGAGGCGGGCGCGGGCCCGTACTACGTGGACCTGGACCGGGTGCGGTCGGACATCACCGAGGGCCTGGGCGGAGTGCCGTTCCGGCTGGACCTGACGGTGGTCCGGGTGTCGGCGGGCTGCCGGCCACTCGCGGCCGCGGGCGTGGACGTGTGGCACGCCGACGCCTCGGGCGACTACTCCACCGGCAAGGCCACCTTCCTGCGCGGCACTCAGGTCACCGACGACGCCGGCCGATGCGTGTTCCGCACGATCGTGCCCGGCTGGTACGCGGGCCTGGCACCGCACATCCACTTCAAGGTGCACCCCGACGCCCGGACCGAAACGACCTCGCAGTTCTTCTTCCCCGAGGACCTCCTGGCGAAGGTGTACGCGCGCCAGCCCTACGCCCGGCGCCGCGCACCGGAGCACCCCAACCAGCGGGACAGCCGCTACAGGGCAGCCGGCGCCACCATGACGCTGGCCGCCTCGCCCGACGGCGACGGCTACCGTGCCGCGTACACCGTGGGAATCGCCTGAGCCGGGCGCCCGGCGCCCAGCCCCAGCACCCGCTGCCAGGTGCCCGCTCCCCGCTGCCCGTCCGAGGACGGAACCGGTACGCGGAACGGGGGCGCGGCCTCGCCCGTCAGGCGGGCGAGGTGCCGAACGGGTTGTCGATGACGTAGCGCCACAGACCGTCCGGGCCGCGCCGGGCGACGTCCGTGGCGGTTCCGGTCAGCCGGACGGTCGCGCCGTCGGGGCCGGTGCCCTCGATGTGCCAGTCGACGACGAGCAGCGCGAGGTCACCGGCCGTGTACGTGTGGCGGGGGCTCACCTGGATCGGCAGCCCCAGCGCGAGGAACTCGGCCGTGGCCGAGACCAGTGCGGTGCCCGTCAGCGGGGTTCCGGGCCGTGGGACGAAGACGGCGTCCGGTTCGTACACCCGGGCCACTGCCGCCGGGTCACCGGTGTTGAAGGCCGCGGCGAAGACGGCCGGATGTTGCCGCGGATCGGTGGTCAGGACGACAGTGGGCGCATGATCGCGTTCGAAGCTCATGACCACAGCCAAGCCGGGGCCGGAATGGGTCACCAAACGGAAAGTCACGCCGGCCGATGGGACACCGAGCTGGTCCCGGACGCCGGCGGCCGGACCCTGCGACCGGAGCCGGACTGCCCGGTGGAGCTGGCGCTCGCGGCCGTGTCCGGGCGCTGGACCACACTCGTGCTGCGGGAACTGATGGGCGGACCGCTGTCGTTCGGGGCGCTTTCGGCCCGGCTGCCCGACATCAGCCCGAAGGTTCTCACCGAGCGGCTGAGGACGCTGGAGGGGCGGGGTCTCGCCGTCCGGGAGCGGCTGGCGGGGTTCCCCGTACGCACGCGCTACGGTCTGACGGCGGCGGGTGCGGCCTTGCGGCCCCTGCTGGTCGAGCTGTACCGGACCGGTGTGGAGCTGGCGGAGGCAGGGGCCGCGGCAGAGGCGGGCCAGGGCTCCGGGAGGGTACCCGGTCCAGTAGCCTGAACGCGTTCAACCGTAGGGGCGCGGACATGACGCCATGAGGGATGCCCGAGGGATGCCATGAGGGGGGACGCTGTGAGAGCCATCGCGGCGAGCGGCAGAGACACCGCGCCCGGCCGAGCTGCTCGTGCAGGGGCTCCCGGTGGCCCCCGTGAGGGTGCCCGGGACTGGGTTCACCCGTGGCAGTTCGGGCTCGCCGTGTGCGCCCTGCTCGCCCCCGTGCCGCCGGCGTTCGTTTTCGGCGCCTACACGGAGGGCATCGGCTACGCCGTTCTCCTCATCGTCACGGCCGCGCTGGTGGCGTGGCCGCTGTTCCTGCGCCACCGCCGCGCGGCCTTCGTACGGGCCTCGGCGATAGGCGGGCTCGTACTCATGATGTGGTCGTACGTAGGGGCCCTGGGCGGGCTGGGCGTCTTCTTCCTGTCGGTGCCCCTGATGTGGCTGGCCGCCTTCGCGGACCCGCGCCGCAGGCCGGTGCCCGCGGCCGTCATGACCGGGGCCGGGGCCCTCCTGATGGTGGCGATGGCGACCGTGCCCGGCTTCTGGTGGCGCGTCTGACCGGGCGGGATCCGGGCCCGTCCCGCACCCGACGTGGCGTGGCGTCGCATCGCTTGCGGTCGTCCGGCGGACCTCCCCGCTGGAGTCGGGCGCATCACCCCGGCCCCTCGCCCCCGGCGGCCTGGTCACCGCCGTCACCTCACCGGCGACGCTCCGGCAGACTCGGGAGAGCAGGAGGATGGGGGCATGCCCGCGGCAGACACCGGGGTGGAAGTACTGATCGTCGGCGGCGGGCCGGTCGGGCTCACCGCCCGGGCGCTGCTCGACGCTGGGGCGTGCGGACCCTGCTGGTCGAGAAGCACCCCGAGCTGTCACCCTTCCCCCGGTTCCGGCTGGTCAACACGCGCTCGACGGAGATCTTCCGCCGGATGGGCATCGCTGCCGAGATCACGGGCAACGCCTTCCCCAGGGAATTCGGCCGGATCCGTTTCCGCGACACGCTGCACGACGGCGACTTCGCCACCGCGGCGATGGTCGGCGTCAACGCCCCGATCCCCGAAAACCCCGTGATCGGCGTGGCGACCTCGCAGGACCGGTTGGAACCCACCCTGCTCGCCGCGGCGGACGCACCCGTGCGGTTCGGGGTCGAGCTCCTCGACCTGGCCGAAGAACCCGAGGACGTCATGGCCCATGTCGTCGACCACCGACACGGTGGAGGGACGCGCGCCCGTGCGCGCTACGTCCTCGCCGCAGACGGGGCGAACTCCACCGTCCGGCAGCGGCTGGGAATCGACACGACCGGCCCCGGTGCGATGGCGGCCGTCACCACCGTCGTGTTCGACGCCGACCTCCACACCTGGTGCGCCGGCCAGCCCGCCGGGGTTTACTTCACCGCCCACGGATCGTTCCTCCCGCTCTACCCCGAAGGGGGCCGGGCCTGGCTCGCTCCCACGCCCGAAGACCCGGACCGCGCGGACTGGGCCGATCTCGTCTCGCGCGCCCTCGGCCCCGGCGCCGCCGTACGAGCCGACGTATTGCGTGTGCTGCACTGGGTGATGAACGCGCGTTCGTCGCCGAACGCTTCCGACACGGCCGGATCCTGCTGGCCGGCGATCCCGCTCACGCGCTCCCCATCATCGGCGGCCTGGGCATGAACACGGGCATCTCCGATGTGCACAACCCCTGCTGGAAACTGGCCGGACTTCTCCGCGGGTGGGCCGGAGCCGGCCTGTTGGGGACTCACGCGACGGAACGACAACCCGCCAGAGCGACGATGGAGCACCGCGCACGTCGAACTGCCCTGGTCGCAGCGGTATTTCGCCCAGCTCGGGCTCGTACTCGGGGTCGCCCACCGCTCTGCCGCCGTCCTCACCGACGGCAGTCCCCCGCCCGATCTCGGCGACCTGGGCACGGACTACGTCCCCACTGCGGCACTGGGCCACCGCATGCCTCACCTCTGGCTCGGGGCCGACCGCTCGACGCTCGACGCCTTCGACGAATGGTTCACCCTGCTCACCCCGGACCCCACCCGTGGGAGCAGCGCACCGCCGCACCATGCCCGCTGCACGTCGGGAGCCTTGCCGCCGAACAACCGACCTCTGCGGCGTCTCCCCCGAGGGAGCCCTGCTGATCCGGCTGTGTCCGCTCTTCCGTGAAGGCTCACGCAAGGGCGGACACAGCCACGTGCTTCCGCTCGGATCAGCGGGCCGGTCGGGCAGGGCCCGTCAGCACTCACCGCCCCAGCGGTGGGACGAGCCCCGGTCGGCAGGGTTGGCGTTCGGGTACCAGCCCTCGTCCCCGAAGTGCAGGCAGGCGATCTGACCGGAGTAGTTGTAGCCG
This sequence comes from Streptomyces sp. MB09-01, assembly GCF_033794505.1. Classification (NCBI taxonomy): domain Bacteria; kingdom Bacillati; phylum Actinomycetota; class Actinomycetes; order Kitasatosporales; family Streptomycetaceae; genus Streptomyces; species Streptomyces sp. MB09-01. Next base: position 8,144 of record NZ_JARAYQ010000028.1, read on the forward strand.
TCGTAGATGCGCACGTGGTCGCAACCGGCGCACGACGTACCGTTGTTGCGCCACGACCGGTCGTCGTTGTCGATGTTCGCCCCGTTGGACAGGTAGTTGTCCGACCAGTTGGCGTCGTTGCCGGACCACGAGGCGCTCGGGCCGTCGTAGTTGGTCAAGTACCACGCGCAGAAGTTCCCGCTCGCGCAGGCGCCCGTGCCCGCCGTGGCCGGGGCCGCGGTCATCAGTCCGAGGCCCAGAGTGGCGACCAGGGCGAAGAGTAAGCCGACGATCTTGGATCGCATGAGTGCTGCCCTTCTTGTTCGTCCGTTGTGCTTCTTCTGATTCACCGCGCCCGCTGTCGGGTGCGGAGCTGGGGGCGGGCGGGCGGTTCAGCGGGCGTCGTCGACCAGCTGCCGGGCGCACGGCAGGGCTGCCGCGGCGAGACGGTCACGAGTGCGGATCGCGTCCCCGTGCGTCTGCTCGAGCTGGGCGCGGTACCGCTGTTCCACCCGCGTGGCCGAGGTCACCAGACCGGTGGTACGGGCGCATGCCGCCTCAGCTTCCGCGGCGGCGCGTTCGCGCGCCAGCTCGGTCTCGGTCGGGACCTCGCGCGCCGCGGCCGAGGCCTTGACCCGCAGTTCCTGCGGGTCCTTGACCGTCCAGTCGTGGCCGGCCATGCACGCGGACCAGTCCTTCACCGCCGCCACGTAGGCCGGGTCTTCGAGGGCCTTCGACTGCCAGACGGTCTTCAGGTTCTCGACGGTCCGCGCGGCTTTGAACCAGGCCGGGTAGTCCCCGTACAGCCGTCGGCGCGCTTCGGCCAGGCACCCGCTGTCGTTCGTGGCGATCCGGAACCCACTGGGCAGTGTCACCTTGATCCGCTGCCGCTCGGAGCCCGTCATCGCCACGGAGTAGGCGGCCCTCTGTGACGCGTCCAGCCCTTGGAAGTAGACCCGGTTCGGATCCTTTTCGGCGCGGCTCAGCAGCTCCCGGTCCAGGTCGGTGCCGAATCCGTGCGTACGGGCGAACTCCGTGTCGTCGATGCCGTAGGGGAAGTCCGGCTGGCGGGGCAGCTGTTCGGCCGGCGGGACGACGGTGTACCGGAATCCCTTGGCCTCCATGCACGGACCGATGAGCAGCGACTCCGCGTGCTCCAGCGTTTCCCACTGCGCGGCGGTCGGCTCCCGCGGTGGCTCACCGGCGGGGGCGCTGCCGGCAGCCGTGCAGCCGAGGCCACCGATGGTGACCGCCGCTGTCGCCGCCGCAACAGCGGCGCCAGCGGCGGGCAGGCGCCCCGCTCTCCTGCGCGCAGGCCGGTTTCCAGACATGCCATCCCCCGCCCCGGCCGCTTCGCCACCTGGTGTGGCGCAGAACGAAGCCTGCCCTGCTGTCCGGTGAGGTTCGATCCCAAGAAGTGGGGGTTTCGCCGGGCGGCGCAACGCGGTAACAGACCCGCGTGACCCCATCGAACGCAGGCTTACCCAGCGGCGCCGAGTTGCGCCGGGCCCACAGGCGGATCGAGGAGCTGTGCCGGGAACTGCCGGATCCGATGACCTTGTTCAGCCGATTGAACGACATCGTTCCCGCGGTCGTGCAAGCCGACGGGGTGTGCGGGCTGACGCTGGATCCGACCACGCTCCTGCACACCGGCGGCTTTCACGAAAGGGGCGTACCGCACACCCACCTGCCCCGGCTCCTGGAGATCGAGTACGGTGAAGAGGACGTCAACCACTTCCCCGACCTGGTCAGGTCCGGCCGGCTCGCTGCCGGTCTGTGGCAGGCCACGCGCCAGTGCCCGCACCGCAGCACCCGGTACCGCGACGTCTACCGCCCGACCGGAATGGGCGACGAGATGCGCGTGCTCCTGCGCAGTCGTCACACGGTGTGGGGCGCTCTGGTCCTGCACCGCGGCGCCGACCGGGCGCCGTTCACCGACGACGAGACCGCGGTCCTGTCCTCGCTCGCACCGGCCGTCGCCCAAGGGCTGCGCCGCGCGTACGTCCGCCACGACGCCACCGCCGCCAGTGCCGCCGCCACCGCGGAAACCCTCGCCGCTCCGGGCCTGCTGACCTTCGAACCCGACGGCGGGATCGAGTCGGTCACCCCTGCCGGTCATCTGTGGCTCGACCAGCTCGGCACCGTTCCGGTCCGGGCGGGCCGGCTTCCGCAGCCGGTCCTGCACCTGTCCAGCCGGGCCCGTACGTCGGGCGACGCGTGCGTGCACGTACGCGGCGCGGCGGGCCGGCGGATATCTCTCACCGCCACCCGCATGGACGCGGAGGGACGCGTGGCAGTCATCATCCAGGCCGGCCGACCCGAGCAGACGATCGGGATCCTGATGGACGCGTACGACCTCACCGCACGCGAACAGGACGTCGCGCAACTGGTCGTCTACGGCATGTCCCACGCGGAGATCGCGGGGCGGCTCGGCATCTCCCAGCACACCGTCAGGGACCACCTCAAGAAGGTCTTCGACAAGACCGGTGTGAACAGCCGCGGCAGATTGCTGCGGCTCCTCTACTTCAGCCACTACCAGCCCGACGTCGAGACCGGGCGCGCCATGGGAACCCACGGCTGGCTCAGCTGATCCCACAGCCCCGAGGACGTTCCGCAACACACCGGGGGTGCACTCCGTCCGGTGCCCGGGAACGGTCCGCCCCGTCGGTGTCACACCGACGGGGCCGGGCGGTGTGTCAGAGGGCGCTCTTCGTCGCGCTGTCGACGGAGCACTTCTTGTACTCGCTGCCGTCGCCCTTCCCGGTGTACGCCGTCTTGGCCTCGGCCTGTGCGGAGGCACCCGCCTTGACGGTGAGTGCGCTGACCCTGGCCTGGGCGGAGGTCGCGGTCGAGGTGGCGTCGCCGCTGAACTTCATGGTGATGTTGTAGGTGTAGTCCACCGAACCGCTGTTGGTGACGGTGAGCCGGGCGACCAGGTTCTTGCCCGAGTCGTCCAGCTTGCAGCTGTCGATCCGGATGTCGCGCTCGGCCTTGTTCTTGCTGCTGGAACCGCCGGTGACGGAGGTACCGCCGGAGGTGCTGCTGCCGCTGGTGCTGCTGCTGTCGCTGCCACCCCCGCTGGTGCTGCTGCTGTCGCTGCCACCACTGCTGGTGCCCCCGCTGGAGCTGCTGGAGCTCGAGCCGTGGCTGCTGCCGCCGCAGCTGGCGCCGTGGGAGCCACGGGCTCCGGTGAGTGCGACGATGGCGATGCCGAAGACGGCGATCGCGCGGACATGGCGAAGCTTCACGTTCAACCCCGTTGAAAATGTCAGTGACCGAAAGGGCCCGCCTTGACGGGCACACGTCACCCTAACAGCGGACGCCGGATGCCTTGTCCGGGCCCACGCCGACGGCACGGCAGCGCTCCGGTTCCTCAAAATGCCGGGTCCAGGCGCTTCGCGCATCATGAGTGCTGTGCATGACCCACACAGTGGCCCGGTCCGTCTGTCGATCGTGGTTCCCGTCTTCAACGAGGAGGAGGCCCTGCCTGTTCTGGCGGCGCGGCTCCGGCCCGTCCTGGACGGGTGCGGGGAACCGTACGAGGTACTCACCGTCGATGACGGCTCGACCGACAAGACTCCCCGCCTGCTGGAAGATCTGCGCCATGTCTGGCCGCAGCTCCGCGTCGTGACGCTCCGGCGGAACAGCGGCCACCAGGCGGCCCTCACCGCCGGACTGCACCGTGCCCGTGGCGCCTATGTGATCAGCATGGACGCGGACCTCCAGGACCCGCCGGAAGTCATCCCGGACATGCTCGCCCTGGCCCGGGCGGACGGCCTGGACGTCGTCTACGGCATCCGTATGGACCGCTCCACCGACACCGGTTTCAAACGCCGGACGGCCGCCGCCTACTACTGGCTCATGCGCCGCCTGGCGGGCTCCTACGTACCCGCTCAGGCCGGCGACTTCCGCCTGCTCTCCCGCCCGGTGGTGGAGACCCTCAAAACCCTGCCCGAGCAGCAGCAGATCTACCGCCTGCTCATTCCCTGGCTCGGTTTTCCCGGCGGCCAGATCACCTACCAGCGCGGAGAGCGGGTGGCGGGCACGACCAAATATCCCCTGCACAAGATGATCCTCCTGGCGCTGGACAGCATCACCAGCTTCTCGGCGGTCCCGTTGCGGCTGGCCACGGCGCTCGGCGCCTTCAGTCTCGCCGTCTGCCTCGCGTTCCTCACCTGGACCCTTGTCGCCTACGTCACGGGGAACACCCTCCCCGGCTGGACCTCCCTGATCATCACGATCCTGTTCTTCGGCGCCGTCCAGCTCTTCTGCGTGGGAATGCTCGGCGAGTACGTGGCCCGCATCTACACGGCCGTCCAGGCCCGGCCCACCTATTTCGTCGCCCGTGACACGGACGAAGAACAGCGGTAGGCCGGTCAGACCAGCACTCCGGCGAAGAACATCGCCCCCAAGAGGGCGTACTGGACCGCGCAGCAGGCCAACAACGGCACCTGAACCCATCGGGGCATGCGCCTGACCAGAATGAGCCCGACGAACATCTGCGCGTGATTGCGGTACCACGACATCTCCGCGCCGGCGAAGAACGGCGCCAGGAAGATCGCCACCGTCAGGATCAGGGCGGCCCATTCCTCGACCTCGAGCCGGCGGTTCCGGACGAGCAGAGCGGCAGCCGTGGCCAGTACGAGCAGCACGAAGGCGAGGTTCAGCCAGAGCTGCGTCCTGTGCGCCTCAAGAGCGTGCTCCACCAGCCACGGCAGATGGCCCTCGGGCGTGTACCAGTCCCTGAACGGGAAAGCGTAGGCCTGCCTCATCGCGTCGAAGGGCTGGTGCAGGCCGCCTTGCCGGTAACTGGATTCCTGGAGGATCTCGTACGCGTCCCAGCGGCCCGTGGCCTGCCACATCAGCCATTTGGCCCAGAGCACGCCGCAGCCGGCGAGAGCCGCCGACAACCCGGCCTTCGCCAAACGAATGGGCCACCTGTCGGTTTGCCACGCGAAGAACACACTCGACGCCAGCATGCCGACGGCTACGGCGCCGACCGGATAGCAGGAGGCCGCCACGAAACCGCCGGCAGCAGCGAGCCCCCAGGAGCCGCGCTTCACTCCGGCTGTGCAGACGAGCAGTGCCAACGTTCCGGTGGCGATCGGGAACAGGGCATGGAGGTAGATGCCGCCCGGGAATACGGTACCGATGGCGAGGGTGAGGCCGGTGGCCCAGGTGAGCCGGGCGCCGAGCAGCCACCACAGCACCGCGAACATGCCGAGCAGGGACACTTCGGTGACGACTACGGCGGACCACTCATGGGAGAGCCCGGTGGCGGAGACCGCCCGGACGGACATGGGATACCCGGGGAACCAGGCAACGTTTCCGCACATGACGTCGCGGAAGTTCGGGTAGCGGTCCCGGCACCAGAACATCTCGTAGCCGGTCCTGGCAATGGACAGGTAGTGCGCGGAATCCCAGCGACTGCGACCGGCGGTGGACCAGTACGCCACTTTGGATCCATCACCGGCAACGGATGCCGTCGCGACCGTCCAGGTGACGAGGTTCGTGATCAGCCAGGCGACGACCGGTGGCAGCAGGGACTGGCGCCAATCGCGGCCCGCCGGCCGGGTCGGTTCCACCATCTCCAGCCCCGCGATCGTCTCGTCGGCGGTCTCGGCCCCGCTCGGAGGGGAGGTCCGCGATCCGCCGCACGGCCTGGCCGGGCGGAAGGGAGCCCTGGCCGCCCGTACGGTGCCGTGCTTCACGATCAGTCTGGCGAAGGCCTCGCGGAGGTGCATCCGGAAGTACTCCGCCGGCCCGGGCGTCTCTCTCGGGCCACCGCGCCGATCGGGTGAAGCTGCCGCGACGTGGACCGCGGCCACGCCGGCTTCAGCTCCCCGGGTCCGTGTCGCGCGGAGCGGCGGCGGGCTGCCCGGACCGGCCGGGTCCGGGCGGCCCGCGCGCGGCGGATGCGGAGGCCGCGGGCAGGGGTGGAACGCGTGGTGCTACTGGCCCGCGGGCTCCTCCTCGAACGGGAAGCGGGCGAGTGGGGCCTCGCCGTGGAAGAACGTCTTGGCGCGGACCATGGCGCGTTCGTCGTTCTTCACCTGGCCGGGGCGCGAGCCGTTGCCGAACAGCACCCCTCCGAATCGCATGTGCATGTAGGCCGCCGAGTTGTTGAGGCTGGTCACCAGGCCGTCGGCGACCGCCTCGTCACGATCAGCCATGACCGTGACCCCCCACAGGGTCCGGCCCGCCATCCGCTGCTTGAAGTCGGAGCCGGGCGTCGTCAGCCAGCCCGACCAGTAGTCGAGGTAGCGCTTGGTGTGCGCGGAGAGGGAGTACCAGTAGAGGGGCGAGGCGATGACGATGTCGGTGGCCTCCAGGGTGGCCCGGCGCAGCAGTTCCTCGTTCTCGTCGACGGTCCGGGAAGGGCTCTCGTGGCGGCCGTCCTCGAAATCGGGCAGCGGCAGCGTGGCCAGGTCCACCCAACGCCGGGGCACTTCGGCGGGGAGCTGTTCGGCGGCAGCCCGCGCGAGCATCTCGGTGTTGCCGTCCGCGCGGGAGCTGCCGAGGACGAAGAGGAACGAGCGGTCGGTGGCGGGCGTCTCGGTCGGCATGTCTGCTCCGGCTGTTGGACCCCCGGGTGCGGGGGTGGGTATGGATTCGATCTTCGCCTCCAACACCACGGACCTGCACGGCTATTCCGGCGGGCCCGCCGCCGCTCGCGGCGAAGAACTCCGCGATGTGCGCGGTGCGTACGGCGTCACCGTCACCGTCACCGTCACTGAAGACGAGCGGGCGGGGCCGTTGATCCGCCGGATCTCGGAACTCCGTTCGTACGGAGGGCGGTTCAGTTCGGCGCTCTCAGCGCGTGTGGTCGGTCCCCGCCCGTGCCGACAGTCCAGTGCGCAGACATGCGGTGAGGCGGGCCGCGATGGTCCCGTCGGGGTCGAGGCTGGGGTTGAGGATCGTGACGTCGAGCCCGACGGCGCGTTCGTCGGCCAGTGCCGTGCGCAGCACGCTCTCCAGCTCCGACCAGGTCAGCCCGCCTGGGATGCGGTAGTCGACGGCGGGCATGACCGCGTCGTCCAGGACGTCGACGTCGAGGTGGACCCAGTAGCCGGCGCTGTCGTCGTGCGTGAGGTGGCTGATCGCCTCGCGCACGGCGCCGACGGCGCCGGCCGCGCGCACACCGTCGAGGTCGATCGCACGCAGCTGCGGCGGCAGCGGCTGCATCCCGGCCTCGTGGGACTCCGCGGAGTCGCGGAATCCGAAGGCCACGACGTCCTCGTCGCGCAGCAGGGGCCCGCGGCCTTCGAGGTCGGTGAGCAGCCGGGGGCCGCGGCCCGTGGCCAGGGCGAGTTCCATCGAGGCCGCCTCGCCGGTCGGCTCCGCCGCGGGCTGGTAGAAGTCGGTGTGGCCGTCGAGGAACAGCAGGCCGTAGCGGCCCCGGCGGCGCAGGGCGAGGAGGTTGCCGAGCAGGACGGTGCAGTCGCCGCCGAGGACGACGGGGAAGCGGTCGGCGTCGAGGACGGCCCCGACCGCGTCGGCCAGCCGGACGGAGTACCGGGCGATGCCTGCGGGGTTGAGGACCTGGGTGTCGGGGTCCCGCCGCGGGTCGTACGCCGGTGCGTCGACCCGGCCGGCGTGCACGACGCCGGGGTGGTCCGCCAGACCGGCATCGAGCAGCGCCGCGGGCAGGTACTGGACGCCGGACGGGCGCAGCCCGAGCACGGACGGTGCCTCGATGATCGCGATTTCGCGCACGGAACCATGATCCCGCACGGGGGAGACCGTGCCGAGTCGAGCCGTGCGCGCTTCCTTTCCGTGTTCGTGTTCGTGCTCGTGCTCGTGCTCGTGCTCGTCGTCAGCCGGTGTCGAGGACGAGGTCGGCGCGGTGTCGGCCCGGGGCGATGAGGCGGGCGTTCGCCTCGTCCGAGCGGTCCACCCACTCGCGCGCGTACGCCGGCTCCTTGCCGTGGCGTACGTGCCGGTCGACCAGGCGCCGGACGCGCAGGTCCTCGTCCGGGGCGAGGTACCAGGCCTCGTCCAGCAGCGGCCTCACCGCCGCCCACTCCCCCGCCTCGTGCAGCAGGTAGTTCCCCTCGGTGATCACCAGCGGTACGGCCGGGGCCACGGGGATGCTGCCCGCGATCGGCTGCTCCAGGGAGCGGTCGAAGGCGGGTGCGTACACCGTGCCCCCCTCGGACGCGCGCAGGCGGTGCAGCAGGGAGACGTACCCGGCCGCGTCGAAGGTGTCCGGGGCGCCCTTGCGGTCGGCGAGCCCCAACCGGATCAGCTCGGCCTGGGCGAGGTGGAACCCGTCCATCGGGACCACCACGGCCGTCTCCGGGCCGAGCGCTTCGGCGAGCCGGGCGGCCAGCGTCGACTTGCCGGCCCCCGGTGGCCCGGCGATGCCCAGGATCCGCCGGCTGCCCCGTGAGGCCGGCCCGTCCGCTCCCGTCGGCCCGGCAGGCCCGGCCAGCCCGGCCGCTCTCCGTACCAGCTCCGTGGTCGTCTGCACCCGCATGCGCACATCCTGCCCGAGGATCACGCACCTGTGGGAGCCCCGCCCTTCCACCCCCAGGCCGTGAGCATGCCCGGTGACAGACCGGTGCAGCGAGGGGAATCCAGGTAGCGCACGGCTTCGTCGATCTGTCCGTCGTCGACGAGGCCGGTTCCCACCATGGCTTCGCGTGCCCGCTCCCAGGTCTCGGCCCAGAACCTGCTGATCGTGCTGCCCGGCAGGAGCGGTGGTACGTGGATCTCGGCGGCCACGGATTCCAGCCCGGCCTCGCGCAGCAGATCGAGATGGCCGGGTACCCGTGACACGTCGGTACCGATGCTGTCGTGCAGCCCCTGCCACATGGCCCGCATGGCGCGGGTGTACGGCGTGACGGGCGCCGACCCGGTCGTCAGGTCGACCGCGTCGCTGACGACCAGTACGCCGCCGGGTGCGAGCAGGCCGCTCAGCTTGGCGATCATGCGCTGCGGGGACGGCAGGTGCATGAGGACGAACCGGGCGTGGACCAGGTGGAAGAGGCCCGGGGCGAAGTCGTCCGCGGTGACGTCCGCCTCCAGCACCGTCAGTCCTGGCGCGGGGTGCGCCGCGAGGAACCGTACGTCGCGGTCCACCGCGAGGACCGAGGCTACGCCCGCTTCGTCCAGCAGGCCGCGCGCCACCGTGCCGGTTCCGGCACCCACGTCCAGGCAGTTCCAGCCCGGGCCGGCTCCCAGCAGGCGCAGCCGGGCCAGGGTCGTCGCGTCGTAGGTGAGGGCTCCGAGGTCGATGCGGTCGCCCTCGCCGCCTTCCTCGGGCCGGAAGACCCGCTCGCCGTAGCGCCCCTCGCCCGGGGAGCTCGCGTCCTCCGACGACAGCCCTGCGTCAGTCATGCGCCGATTGTCCCTCGGACCGCCCGTGCGGGCGCGCCCGCACGCGCCGCCGCTGCCGGCAACGCCCTCGTAGGACCGTCACACCAGTTTGCCTAAATGCTTTAGGTAGCTTAACAATGGCTTAGGAAAACGGGAGGATGATTATGGCGCGGGTGGGCCTGACCACGGAACGGCTGACCCGGGCGGGGGCGGAGCTCGCCGACGAGGTCGGGTTCGACCAGGTGACCGTCTCGGCTCTCGCCCGGCGCTTCGACGTCAAGGTGGCGAGCCTGTACTCGCACGTGAAGAACTCCCAGGACCTCAAGACCCGGATCGCGCTCCTCGCCCTGGAGGAACTCGCCGACCGGGTCGCCGCGGCCCTCGCGGGGCGGGCCGGCAAGGACGCCCTGACCGCGTTCGCGAACGTCTACCGCGACTACGCCCGGGAGCACCCCGGACGCTACGCCGCAGCCCAGCTGAGGCTCAGCCCGGAGGAGGCGGCCGCCAGCGCGGGGCCCAGGCACGCACGGATGACCCGGGCGATCCTGCGCGGCTACGACCTGACGGAACCCGACCAGACCCACGCCGTCCGGCTCCTGGGCAGCGTCTTCCACGGCTACGTGAGCCTGGAGCTGGGCGGGAGCTTCAGCCACAGCGCCCCCGACGCACAGGAATCCTGGTCACGGGTCCTCGACGCCCTCGACGCCCTGCTGCGGAACTGGCCCGCGCCCACCGGCGGCCCCGGTCCGACCACTCGGAACAACAGGCTGGAGCCATGAGCACCGCACCCCGCACCGCATCCGACCGGATCACCACGCCCATCACGTCCGACCTCCTGCGCGGCGCCCTCGATCTGGAGCGGACGGCACACGGCGTGCTGCCGCACCGGCTGCCCGCCCGGGCCCGCGCCCAGTGCACCGACGGCCAACTGGCCATGGCGGAGGCCCAGCCCTCCGGTGTACGCGTGGTCCTGCGCACCCGGGCCACCGTCATCGAGCTGGACGCGCTGCGCACCAAGCGGGCCTACCGGGGCGCCCCGCCCCGCCCCGACGGCGTCTACGACCTCCTCGTCGACGGACACCTGGCCGGGCAGGCCGGCGTGACCGGCGGCAACCTGCTGACGGTGGACATGGCCACCGGATCCACGGAGACCCGGCCCGGTCCGGTCGGCACCGCCCGGTTCGCCGGCCTCCCCGACCGTGTCAAGGACGTCGAGATCTGGCTGCCGTACAACGAGACGACCGAGCTGGTCGCCCTGCGCACCGATGCCCCCGTCGAACCCGTGCCCGACCGGGGTCGGCCGCGGTGGGTCCACCACGGCAGCTCGATCAGCCACGGCTCCGACGCGGCGAGCCCGAGCACGACCTGGCCGGCCGTCGCCGGCTTCCTCGGCGGTGCGGAGCTGACCAACCTCGGCCTGGGCGGCAGCGCCCTGCTCGACCCGTTCACCGCACGCGCGCTGCGCGACACCCCCGCCGACCTGATCAGCGTCAAGATCGGGATCAACCTCGTCAACACCGACCTGATGCGGCTGCGCGCCTTCGGCCCGGCGGTGCACGGCTTCCTCGACACCGTCCGCGAAGGCCACCCCACCGTGCCCCTCCTGGTCGTCTCGCCCATCCTCTGCCCCATTCACGAGGACACGCCCGGACCCAGCGCCCCGGACTTCGAGGAGCTGAGAGAGGGCCGGCTCCGCTTCCGGGCCGCGGGCGACCCCGCGGAACGGGCGGCCGGAAAACTGACCCTGGGCGTCGTCCGGGACGAACTCGTCCGCGTCGTGCGGCAGCGGGCGCCCGAGGACCCCAACCTGCACTACCTGGACGGCCGGGCCCTCTACGGCGAAGCGGACTTCGCCGAGCTGCCGCTGCCCGACCAGCTCCACCCGGACGCCGCCACGCACCGTCGCATGGGCGAGCGCTTCGCCGCGCTGGCCTTCGCCTCCGACGGCCCGTTCGCCGCCCACGGCTGACCGGGGTCCACGGGTGACCGGGGTCCACGGGTGACCGGGATCGACGGGTGACCGGGGTCCGCGTCCTCGACGTGGGCGCCGGCGCGTCGGCGCCGTTGCGCGTGCCGAGCCTCCCTTCGGCGGCGCAGTCGGACCACATCTGGCGTGGCGTCCGCGCACCCCGAGCCGAAGCCCGGTATACCCCCAGGGGAGTCCCACCAGGTCCTTGCTCCCCCGGCCCGCGGGAGGCCCCGTGTTCCACCGCCTCGGCCTCGTCGGCCTCGGTCTGGTCCTCACCCTCGCCGCGGGCCCGTCCCTTGCGGCTCCGACGCCCGGTCCCGTTCCGGTTCGCGTGCCGCAGACGGCTGGCGCGCCGGGCTCCGGGGCGGGGACGGGTCCGCAGGCCAACGCGGCCACCACGGTCACCGCTGTCGACCCGACCCCGGGCAGCACGACGGTCTTGGCCGGCTACGCCATCCGGTCGACGAAGGAGGTCACCGACTCCGCGGCCGCCGTCTCCAGCCCCGGCTACGCGGCGACCGGCTGGTATCCGGCCGGCGCACGCTCCACCGTCCTCGCCGCGCTGCTCGCCGCCGGCGTGTACCCCGACCCCTTCTACTCCACCCAGCAGCAGCGGATCGCTGCCGCCGACTTCGACGTGCCCTGGTGGTACCGCTCCGACTTCACCGTCACCGGCGCGGCGGCCCGCACCTACCTGGACTTCAGCGGGGTGATCTCCGCCGCCGACGTCTTCGTCAACGGCCACCGGATCGCCACCGCCGCCGACGTGGCCGGCGCGTACACCCGGCACGAGCTCGACGTGACCGACCTGATCGAGGAAGGCGCGAATACGGTCGCCTTCCGGATCCAGCCCAACGATCCGCGGAAGCAGCTCACCATGAGCTGGCTCGACTGGCTCCAGCCGCCGCCCGACGAGAACATGGGCATCGTCCGCGACGTCACGGTGCGCCGCGGCGGGCCGGTCGCCCTGCGTGACGCACATGTGGTGACGGCCCTGGCCATGCCTTCGATGGCCTCCGCCGACCTGACCGTCAAGGCCCAGGTGCGCAACGATTCGGCTGCCACGGTCACCACCACGGTGTCCGGCACGGTCTCCGGCGCCGAGTCTCCGGTCGCCCTCAGCCGCGGCGTCACCCTGGCCCCGGGCGAAACGAAGACGGTGGTCTTCTCACCGGCCGACCACCCCGCGCTCCGCCTCACCTCGCCCCGCATCTGGTGGCCCGCCACCATGGGCGAACAGCCCTTGTACGGCCTCGCCCTGACCGCGACCGTGAACGGCGCACCCTCCGACACCGCGCACCAGTCCTTCGGCATCCGCGACGTGCAGGCGCCGCTGAACGCCGACGGCGACCGGCAGTACCGGATCAACGGCCGCCCGTTGCTGATCAAGGGGGCCGGCTGGTCCCCCGACGAGTTCCTCCGATGGGACCGCACCTACGTCGAGGACCGCCTGAAGTACGCCCTCGACCTGGGCCTGAACACCCTCCGCCTGGAAGGGCACATCGAGCCCGACGAGTTCTTCGACCTCGCCGACCGGTACGGGATCCTGACGCTGCCCGGCTGGGAGTGCTGCAGCAAGTGGGAGGGCGAGGTCAACGGGACCGAGGCCGGGGAGGAATGGGACGATCCCGACTACCCCGTCGCCCGGGCCTCCATGGCCGCCGAGGCCGCCCGGCTCCGCCACCACCCCAGCGTGATCTCCTTCCTGATCGGCAGTGACTTCGCACCGAACGAGGAGATCGAGCGGGGCTACGTCGACGCGCTGCGGGCCGCCGACTGGACGGCTCCGGTGGTCCCTGCGGCCTCCGACACCTCCGCCCCGGTCACCGGGCGCTCCGGCATGAAGATGACGGGCCCGTACGACTGGGTGCCGCCCGGTTACTGGTACGGGAAGCGGGAGGGCGGCGCCACCGGCTTCAACTCCGAGACCAGCGCCGGCCCGGACGTCCCGACCCTCGACACGCTGCGCCGCACGATGTCGCCGGCCGAGCTGGAGACCCTCTGGAAGGACCCGTCCGCCGCCCAGTACCACCGCTCCCCCTCGCGCACCTTCTCCACCCTGAGGCTCTACAACGCCGCACTGGCCGGCCGCTACGGCTCCCCGACCGGCCTCGACGACTACGTGCGCAAGGCGCAGCTCGCCCAGTACGAGAACGTGCGCGCACAGTTCGAGGCCTACGCGCGCAACGCCAAGGACGCCTCCGAGCCGTCGACCGGGGTCATCTACTGGATGTTCAACAGCGGCTGGACCTCCCTGCAGTGGCAGCTGGTGGACCGCTTCCTCGACCAGGGCGGCGCCTACTTCGGGGCGAAGAAGGCGAACGAGCCGCTGCACGTCCAGTACGGGTACGACAACCGCTCGGTGTCGGTCGTCAACAACCGGAACGCCGCCGCCTCCGGCCTGACTGCGCGGGTGACGCTCTTCGACCCGGACGGCACGCAGCGGTACGACCGGACGGTGACCGGCCTGAGCGTCGCGGGCGGCGGCGCGAGCAGCACCGCGCTCACGGTCCCGGAGTCGGTGCCCGGCCTGTCCACCACCTACCTCGCCCGGCTGTTGCTGACCGACGGCGCCGGGCGCGAGGTGAGCCGGAACGTCTACTGGCTCTCCACCCGGGCGGACGTCCTCGACTACGAGGACAGCGACTGGTACTACACGCCGACCACTTCCTACGCCGACCTGCGCGGGCTGAACTCGATGCAGCAGACGCCGGTCACGGCAGCCGCCTCGACGACGGAGGACGGCACGGGGACGTCCACGACGACGGTGACCGTACGCCACCCGGGCACGGGCACCACGCCGGCCCTGCTCACCGACGTCCACCTCGTGGGAGCGCAGGGAGCTCCGGTGCTGCCGGTCCGGTGGAGCGACAACCAGGTCAGCCTGTGGCCGGGCGAGTCGGCGACGCTGACTGCCACCTACCGGACCGCGGACCTGCGCGGCTCCGCGCCACGGCTGCGGATCTCCGGCTGGAACACGCCGACGTCCACGGTCCCGGCCACCTGATCGACGGCTCCCCCGCTCGTGCTCCCGCTCCCCGGCCGCCTCCGTGATCATCCGAGGCGTGCCGGGTGTAGCGTCGCGATCATGGAACAGTCGACCGGAAGCACCACCGGCCAGGCACCGGCCGACCCGGCCGCCGGCGACGACATGCCGGCCAGCCAACCCGTCGGCTGCTGGAGCGGGTTGGTCCACGAGGCCGTCACCCGGTATCTGCGTGACGCCATGGCCGGGATTCACGTCACTCAGCCGCAGTACTGGGTGCTCGACCGCGTGAACGGCGGGGCCGCCGCGCGGGTCGTGAGGACGTGGTCACCCAGCTCCCCCCTTGCGGACGGGCCGCACGAGATCGCCCGGGTCATCGACCAGTTGCTGCACCGCGGTTGGCTCCGGTTCGACGCCGGTCGGCGCCTGCATCTCACGGACTCCGGGGAGGCTGCCCGGGTGCGGCTGCGCGGGCTGGTCACCGAGGTGCGCGCCGTGGTCCACCAGGGCATCAGCGACGAGGAGTACGTGGCAGCGCTCAAGGTGTTGCGCACGAGGGTCGCCAACGTCGAGGGCGACACGGGCTTCTGAACCCTCCGGTCGGCGCCGTATCCCCGGGCCTTCCGGGGACCGGTCCGGGGATCCGGACCCGTAACACCCGCCCTCCGTGCTCCGTTGGGCAGGAGAAGGGACGCGGCGAAGTGGCCGGGCAGGTGGCGGGCGTGGCGAGCCCGCTCGACGGACGCCTCGGCGACTGCGCCCCTCCGAGCCGTTTCCCGGACGGCCCGACGCCACCGAACGCCCCGCCCAGACCGGAGGCCCGTACCCGTCATGACCACCCTCGCGACCCAGACCGTCCGGCTCGGCACCCGGCCCAGCCCCATGGCCATGGAACAGACCGGCCGCTTCGCGCTGGCCTTCCGCGCCCGGTACCCGGACGTCACCCTCGACACCGTGAAGATCACCTCCGAGGGCGACGCGCACCGCGGCCCCCTCCACGAGATCGGCGGCAAGGGGGCCTTCACGCGCCGCGCCGACGAGCACCTCCTCGACGGCCGGGTCCGGGCCACCATCGCCTGCGCCAAGGACCTGCCCGGCGCCCACGACCGGGCCCCCGGAATCGCCGTGGGGGCGGTCCTGCCCCGCGAGGACGTGCGCGACGTCCTGGTCCGGCCCGCCGGCCAGCCGCCCACGACACTGGCCGACCTGCCGCCCGGCACCCGCGTCGGCACCAGCGCGCCCCGGCGCGCCGCCCTCTTGCGCGCCCTCCACCCCCACCTGGTCCCGGTGCCGATCAGGGGCAACGCCGACAGCCGGCTGGCCCGGCTCGACTCCGGCACGCTCGGTGCGGAGGTCATGATCGCCGCCCTGGCCGGTCTGCGCCGTCTGGGGCTGGCCGACCGGATCTCCGAGATCCTCGACCCCACGGTGTGGCTGCCTGCCGCAGGAGCGGGAATCGTCGTGATCGAGCACCGCGCCGACGACCTCCCCACCCGCGCGCTGCTCACCCCGCTCACCCACACCCCCACGCAGGTCCTCCTCGAGGCCGAACGCGCCACGCTCGCCGCCCTGCACGGCGGATGCCAGACCGCGGCTTCCGCCCACGCCACTCTCGATGAGAGGGCCCGCCTGGTCACCGTGCACGCGGTCGTCCTGGACCCGGCCGGCGGCGCTCCCCTCCGCGCCGGCGCGACCGGACCCGCCGACGATCCCGTCGGCACCGGACTCCGCGCCGGGCAGCGACTGCTCGGCGCGGGTGCCGGCCGGCTCCTCGGCGTCCGGCCGTGACACCCGGCTGAACACCCGCTCGCCACTCCCGCTCCCGTCCGCCCGGAGGAACCATGGCCACACCGAGTCTGCTCGGCGTCTTCGCCCATCCCGACGACGAGTCCCTGCTCGCGGGCGGCGTGCTCGCCCGGCACGCCGCCTCGGGCGGGCGTACGGCCGTCGTCACCGCGACCTGGACACCGGACAGCCACCGCGCCGCCGAACTCGCCGACGCCCTCCGCATCCTGGGAGCCGGCGAGCCGAGGCTGCTGGAGTACGCCGATGCCCGGGTTCCCGCGTCGGCGCCGGGGCGGCCGCGGTTCGTCGACGCACCGCTCGACGAGGCAGTGGCACGGCTCGTACGCCACGTACGCGAAGTGCGGCCCGACATCGTCGTCACCCACGACGACTACGGTCAGCTGACCGGGCACCCCGATCACGTCCACACCCACCGGGTCACCCTGCTGGCCGTGCACGCCGCCGGACTCGAACACCTCTACCCCGAGGCGGGGGAACCCTGGCAGCCCGCCGCCCTTTGCCTGGCCACCCATCCGCACGCGGCCGTCGGCGAGCTGGGTGCGCTGCTGGCCGACGTCGGGAAGACCGTGCGGAGCGTCCCGGACGGGCGGGTCAGCGCGACGATCGACGTACGTCCGTGGCTGGAGCGGAAGTGGGCCGCCATCGCCGCGCACCGGAGCGAGGCGGAACGCCGTCGCTCCCTGCCCGGCATCCTCTCCCGCCTTCCCGCCGAAGCCCGCGAGCGCATCCTCGCGACGGAGTGGTACACGCGCCTGGCCGTCCGCCCGACGCCAGTCGACCCGGCTGGCTCGGGTGAGCTGACCGTCTGAGGCGACGCCCCCGCTCGCGGACCTCACCCGTGCGGGTGGAACGCGGCATCCAGTGGGCGCAGCACGGCCAGCCGTACGGCCACGGCCGCGACGGTGCGAACAGGCTGTGGCCTGTCACGGGAGGGCGGCGACGCGCTGTGCAGCGGCGAGGAGAAGAAGGGACCCGGGTCTCCATGTCCACATTCATGTCCGGTCCGAGAAGAAGGCTGGGCCGCACCGGGGTCGCGGCCGCCACCGGCCTGGTGTTCGTCCTCACCCTGCCGGGGGCGGCTCTGGCCGCGCCGGGCGACCTCGATCCGGCCTTCGGCGGTGACGGACGGGTCGTCACCGACTTCGCCGGCTACGACGAGAGCCGTGACATGGTGCTGCAGGCCGACGGCAAGATCGTCACCGTGGGCCTCAACACTGCCCCCGAGGGCGGCGCTGCCGATTTCGCACTGGCCCGCTACCGCACGGACGGCAGCCTCGACACCACCTTCGACGGCGACGGCCTGGTCCTGAGCGACCTGCGCGGCGGAGGTGAGGACGTGGCCAACGGGGTGGCCGTACAGCCGGACGGGAAGATCGTCGTGGTGGGCCGCAGCGCGGAGCCCGATGGCGGCGCCCTGTTCACCGTGGTCCGCTACCGGAGCGACGGAAGCCTCGACACCGGCTTCGGCGGTGGCGACGGCATCGTCCTCACCGACTTCGGCGCGGGCGGCGCGCAAGAGGCCTTCGCGGTGACGGTGGGGTCCGACGGCGGGATCCTCGCCGCCGGCATGAGCGGAGCCGAGCTCGCGCTCGCCCGCTACCACGCGGACGGCAGCCCCGACGCCGGATTCGACGGCGACGGCAGGGTGACCACCGCCTTCGCAGGGGGCGCCGCGACGGCCTTCGACGTGACGACGCAGCCGGACGGCAGGATCGTCGTCGCCGGCCGCGCGGGGTACAACTATCCTGCGAACGCCTCCGACTTCGCGCTGGCCCGCTACCACGCGGACGGGAGCCTCGACACCGGGTTCGACGGCGACGGCAGGGTGACCACCGCGTTCGCCGAGGCCGACGTCGTTGGTGGGGTGAAGGTCCAGCCCGACGGAAAGATCGTCGCGGCCGGGTCCAGCGCCTTCGACTTCGCCCTGGCCCGCTACAACGCCGACGGCACCCTGGACGGCGGCTTCGGTACCGGCGGCAGGGTCACGACCGATTTCGGTACCGGCACCCTGGACGGTAGCTCCGACCTGGCGCTGCAGCCCGACGGCAAGATCGTCGCCGCGGGCATCAGCCGGACCGATTTCGCGGTGGCCCGCTACAACGCCAACGGCACCCTGGACGGCGGCTTCGGTACCGGCGGCAAGGTGACCACCGACGTCCACTTCGGCTTCTTCGACGTCGCCAGCGCGGTGGCACTGCAGCCGGACGGCAAGATCGTCGCCGCCGGCAACACCGGCGACGACCGCGGCCTGGTCCGCTACCAGGTCGCCGCCACACCGCCGCCCCCGCCCGGAGTGAACCTGTCCGTCACCAAGTCCGGCCCCGCGACCGTCAGCCTCGGGGACCAGGCCGCCTACACCGTGACGGTGACCAACACGAGCGCCACGACGACGGCCACCACGGTCACGCTGGCCGACACCCTGACCGGGCCCGGATCCCTCCTGTCCGCCACGCCCAGCCAGGGCACCTGCACCAGGACCTCCACCACCGCCGACTGCGCTCTGGGCTCCCTCGCCCCGGGAGCCAGGGCCACGGTGCAGGTGGTCGCCGAACCGCGGGCCACGGGCACTCTGTCCGACACGGCGACGGCCGGTTCCGCGCAGACCGACCCGGTGCCCGCGAACAACACCGCGACGGCGGCCAGTACGGTCGACAACGCGCGCGGCTGCACGATCATCGGCACCAGCGGCGCCGACAACCTGGCCGGCGGCTTCGGCAACGACGTGATCTGCGCCCTCAGCGGCAACGACGTCATCAGGGCCGGCTACGGCAACGACACCGTGCACGGCGGCCCCGGGAACGACAACGCCGACGGCGGCTTCGGAAACGACGTCCTGGGCGGCGGCCCCGGAACCGACACGCTCACCGGCTCCTACGGTGACGACCGGCTCGACACCGTCGACACCGTCTCCGGAAACGACACCGCCAACGGCGGCCCCGGCACCGACGCGTGCACGACCGACCCGGGCGACACCCGTCTGAGCTGCCCCTGAGGGATGTCCGGCCCGGCGGGGCCCCGAGGGCGCTCGTCCTTTAGGGTGACCCAGCGGATGCTCCGCACGAGGCGGGTCTGCAACGGTCATGGGAACAGGTGGAGTTGGTGGAGTCTTTGCTGCCCGGTGACCCGCCGGAGATCGGCGGCTACCGCCTGCTGGCGCGGCTCGGCGCGGGAGGAATGGGCGAGGTGTTCCTGGCCCGGACGGCCTCCGGGCGGCCACTGGCCCTGAAGACCGTGCACCGGGATCTGAGCCTGCAGCCGGACTTCGCCGAGCGGTTCGACCGGGAGATACGCACCAACGACCGCGTGCGCAGTGCGTGGACGGTATCGGTGGTGGACTTCAGCCGGCCGGGGACGTCGCCGCAGTGGCTGGCGACGGAGTACATCGCCGCTCCGTCGCTGGGCGACTGGGTCCACCGGTACGGGCCGCTGCCGGCAGCGGCCGTGGAGGCCTTGGCCCGGGAGCTGTCGGCCGCGCTCGTCAGCGTACGGGCGGCCGGGGTGGTCCACCGCGACATCAAGCCGGCGAACGTGCTGCTGGGTCGGGAACGGCCCTTCCTCATCGACTTCGGCATCGCCCGCGCGGTACGCGACCCCCGCTACACGCAGACGGGCTCGGTCATCGGCACCCCCGGCTTCCTCTCGCCGGAGCAGGCGACCGGATCCGTGGCCTCGGCGCCGGCCGACGTGTTCTCCCTGGCCTCCGTCCTCGTGTACGCGGCCACCGGGCGCAGCCCGTTCGTCGCGGACGGCGAGGAGCTGGAACTGCCCGCCCTCCTCTACCGGATCGTGCACGACGAGCCGCTGCTCGACGGCGTACCGGCGGTGCTTCTCGCGCTCGTGCGGGAGTGCCTGGCCAAGGATCCGGACCTGCGCCCCACCGCCGAGCGGCTGCGGGAGCGGCTCGGTGCCGGCGAGGGTGCGGAGGAGGACCACGAAGGATGGGGCGGGGCGGTGCCGACGGCCCTGGTCGCGGAGGTCGGGCGCCGGGAGGCCGAACTCCGTCGGCTGCTCACCACACCGCAGCCGCCCTCCTACGCCCCGGGGGGCAGCGGCCCCGGCCCGGCCACTGCGCCGCAGCCGCCTGCGACGGCTCCGGGCACTCCCCTGCCCTTCCCCGCTCCTGTTCCCGTTCCCGTTCCCGTTCCCATGGGGGGCGTCGGCGGGTGGGTGTCCCGTCGGCGCCGGGTGATCACCGCGGTCGCCGGTGGCGCCGTGTTCGCCGCGGTCGTCGCGCTGGCCGTCCGCCTTCCCTGGGGCGCAGACGGCGGCAGAGCCGCGCCGCCCGCCGCCTCGCCCACACCGTCCTCGTCCGCACCGTCCCCGTCCGCCCCTTCCGCCTCGTCCCCCTCCGCCTCGGCGCTGCCGGCATCGTGGGTCGGTACGTGGTCCGGCGTCGGCCCCGGAACGCCGGAGGCGGACGGCATCACCCGGGCGCGGGCCGGTGAGTTCTCCGTCACGGTCACCCTCCACACCGGAGCCGTGGGCGAACTCGTGGGCCGGCAGGTCAGCGACCTCAAGGAGATCTCGACGGGACGGAACCTCGGGTGCACGGAGGCCCTCCAGCTGCGGCAGATCCGTCAGAACAGCGCGGTCTTCGAGGCGGTGACCAGCCATCCGACCGACCAGACGGCCACCTTCGACTGCCCCAAGGGCAACCTCTACGTGCTGACCATGGCGCAACCGGACCGGCTGACGCTGGAGTCGGAGGGAGCACAGTCGGCCGGCGCACCCGGGGCCCTGACCCGCCGTCGGTGAACCGGGGTTGACCTCAAGTGAACTTGAGGTCGTAAACCTGTGGTCATGACTACTCCACTGCGTATCGCACTCGTCGTCGGCAGCACCCGGGAGGGCCGGTTCGGCCCGACGGTCGCCCGCTGGTTCGAAGCCGTCGCCGCCGACCGCACCGACATCGAGCTCACCGTCATCGACCTGGTCGACGCCGACCTCCCGGCGCACTGGACCCATGACCTCGCGCCACGCGGCCGGGCCTTCGTCCAGCGCCTCGCCGAGGCGGACGCCTACGTAGTGCTCACTCCCGAGTACAACCACTCCTTCCCGGCCTCCCTGAAGCAGGCGATCGACATCGCGGGGCGCGTCTGGGCGCGCAAGCCGGTCGGCTTCGTTTCGTACGGCGGGCTGTCGGGCGGTCTGCGCGCCGTCGAGCAACTGCGCCTGGTCTTCGCCGAGCTGGCCGCCGCCACGATCCGCGAGACGGTCAGCTTCCACCAGTTCCCGTTCGACGACGCCGGCCGGCCCCACGACACCGGGGCAGCCGAGAAGGCGGCCGTGACGATGCTCGACGACCTGGTCTGGTGGGCCGACGCCCTGCGTACGGCACGTGAGCGCGACGCGGTGTGGAGCGAAGCCTCGTAAGGACCGCGTACTACGCTGCCGATCATGAGCGCAATGGGGGCCGAGACGCCCTGGCACGTCCTGGAGAAGGTCAGCGAGGGGCAGGAGGAGATACCCGGCCTGCTGCGCGGACTGGTGACGCCCGGCAGCGGACGGGTCCCCTGGTCGGCGTTCGACCACCGGCTGCGCTGGACGGACCCTCCGGAGCTCGTCGTCGCCGTGCTGCGGCGGTTGCTGGACGTGTTCGTGCAGCTGGACGAGGCGGGGCGGACCGGTGTGCTCGACCTGGTCGCGGCTCGCGCCGTGATGCTCCGCGTGGGCGCCCTGCGGGCGGAGGCCCCCGGCATGCGGGAGGTGCTGGTGGACGGCCAGCGCGCCGCGGCGCGGCTCCTGGCCGACGGCAGCGCCGAGGTGCGCTCGTGCGCGGCCCGGGCGATCGAGCAGGTCCGCGCCGCCGACCCCGGGACGTTGGAGGCGCTGCGGCGGCAGGCCACGGTGGAGGCCGACCCCGCCACGCTGGGCCGCCACCTGATCGCGGCCGGCGAAGTACTGGCGGCACTCGGCGCGTCCCGGCCTCCGGGATGGCTGGACCCCTGGCTGGACCACTCCGATCCGCACGTCCGACTGGCCGCCCGGAGCGCGCGACTGACGTCGGGTGAGGTCACGGCCACCACGTCGCCTGCGGCAACAGCCACGGCAACGGCCACAGCGGCCCCGCTCACCGGAAGCCCCGATGCTCGTCGTGCGGCCGTCGAAGGGGCCGGCGCCCGGCTGTGCACGTGGCGGAACACGCCGGCCGGGACGTGGGAGACGGTCCTCGCCGGCCTGTCCGACGACGACCTCCTCACCTCGCACGAGGCGCACCGCATCGTCGCCCGGGGCGGTTCGTCGCTCGCGCCGTACGCCGACCTCCTCGTTCCGGACCGCTGGCGGGCGGGTGAGCGCGCCGACCACCTCGTACGCGGCCTGATGGGCATCGGTGACGCGCGTGCCCTGCCGTGGTACCTCAAGCGTGCCGACAGCTACTGGATGGAGGTCGAGTCACTGCCGGCGGAGTGGGCCCAGAGCGTCCTGCCCGCACTGCTGGTGCAGGTCGGGGGTCCCCGGACGGAGCGCGTCCTGCGCATCCTCACCGGCTGGGGTCCTGCCGCGGCACCGGCAGTGCCGCATCTCACGGGCCTGCTCGACACTCCGCACGCACGCGCGGCCGCGGGCGCCCTGGGCCGGATCGGACCGGCGGCGGTCGACGCCGCTGGGCTGCTGGCCGCCCTCGCGAAGGGCGGCCTGCGCCCGCGGCGCTTCGCGGGGAGCGAGCACCGGGAGCCGCGCCGCTGGCACGGCGTCCAGACCGCCGCCTGGGCGTACTGGCGCGTCACGGGTGACCCGGGGCTCGCACTCGACGCCCTCGAGGCGGCGACCCGGGGCGGGCTGGCCCGTCCGGTCCTGTCCCACCTCTGCGAGCTGGGCCCGCTCGCGGCCGGGTACGCCGACGCCCTCAGGCCCTTGCTCGGCAGCCTCGGCGAATGGACCCGGGTCGGGGCGGCCGAGGCCTGGTGGCGGCTGACCGGGGACGCCGAGACCGCGGTCGCGGCCCTGCTCCCCGAACTGCACCCGCTGTCGGAGCAGCGGGCGGGTCCGCTCGTCCTTCGGGTCGTCACCGCCCTCGGTGTGATCGGCCGACCCGCCGCGGCGGCCGTGCCCCTGCTCACGGAGGTCATCGTTGCGGAGCGCCGCTACGGCGGGGACATCCTGCACGACGAGGAACTCTGCCGTGTGGTGCGCACCGCCCTGGCGGCGATCGACTGACTCCGGCCGGGACGCCCCGGCCGGCGCACCGGCACGGCCTGGGGACGCTGCCGTACCGGCCGGGCCGACCCTCGACCCGCCGCTCGGCGGCACGCGGTCAGCACAGGTCGAGCCGCATCAGGACGCGGGGATGGCCGGCGAGCACCGAGGTCGTGTCGGCCGCGTGGGTGAACCCGGCGCGTTCGAAGTTCTTGCGGATCCCGGCGTACGCCATCGTCATGTCGACCTTGGCGTCACCGTTGTCGAGGGGGTACGCCTCGACGGCCGGTGCGCCGTGGGCGCGGGCGAACTCGACCGCGCCGGCGATGAGGGCGTGCGAGATGCCCTGCTTCCGGTGGCCGGGGCGGACCCGGATGCACCACAGTGACCAGACGGGCAGGTCGTCGACCTGCGGGATCTTACGGCTGCGCGCGAAGGAGGTGTCCGAGCGCGGCGCCACCGCGGCCCAGCCGACGGGCTCGTCGCCGTCGTAGGCGATCACTCCCGGAGGGGGTTGTTCACCGCACAGCCGGGCGACGTACTCACCGCGCGCCGGGCCGCGCAGCTCGTTGTTCAGCTTGGAGGGGATCCGGTAGCTCAGGCACCAGCAGACGTTGGCCCCGGCCGACTTCGGGCCGAGCAGGGCACGGACGTCCCGGAAGTCCGAAGCCGGGCGTACCTCGATGGTCATGACACCACCATGACACGGCGGGCGGAGCTCACATGGGGAGGGAGCGCAGGTGTACCGGTCCGTCGAGCCAGTGTGCATCGGCCCGCAGGGGGACCGTCATGGTCCGCAGCGGCATCGTCACGGTCCCACCCGGCTGTTCGACGCGGACCTCCTGGTCGAGGGTTCGCCAGCCGAGCCGTTGGTAGAGGGGGACGAGGGGCGGCCGGCAGAAGAGCAGAGCGTGCTGCAGTCCCGTCGTCCGGGCGTGGTCCAGAGCGGCCGTCAGGACCGCCCGGGCCAGTCCACGCCCCCGCACGTCGGGCGCGACGGCCACCCCGCCGACGCCCATCACCTCGGTGTCCACGCCGCCGATCGACAGGGGCAGCCTCAGCAGACCGGCGTGGGCCACGAGGCGGTCGCCCTGCCGGACACCGAAATGCTCCTCCTTGGGGAGCCAGGTGAGGCCGGCGCCGGCCACGCCGAACGGGTCCGGGCCGTCGCCGAGAATCTCGCTCTGCTCGGTCTGCGTGTAGCGCGCGAGGCGTACTGCGATCGGATGGGGTAAAGAGGCCTGATCGGTCATCCGGCCATGATCGCTTCCCCGGCATCCGTCCGGCCAGGCCGCGGTCGGCAGTGTGGTGATGATCATCCGGAACCGCCGCGGCTTGCGGGACGTCGGCGCCTGTCCCATAGTCCGAGGTATGGACGCGCGCGAGGCGGCGCTCCGACGGGCGCACGACCATGCCGTCCGCTGGCTGGCGAGCCTGTCGGACCGCCGGGTTCCCGCACGCGCTTCGGTCGACGAGATCGTGCGCGCGCTCGGAGTCGATCTGCCCGAGGGTCCCAGCGCCCCCGCCGACGTCGTCGATCTGCTGGCCACGGCTTGTGAACCGGGACTGACGGCGTTCCCCAGCGGCCGTTTCTACGGGTTCGTGGTCGGCGGCACCGAACCGGCTGCGCTGGCCGCGGACTGGCTGGTCAGCGCCTGGGACCAGAACTGCGTGATGCGCGCCGTCTCACCCGCGTACACCGCGACCGAGGAGATCGCCGGTGCGTGGCTGCTCGGTCTGCTCGGCCTGCCCGGTGACAGCGCGGTCGGCTTCACCACGGGTGCCACGATGGCGAACTTCACGTGCCTCGCCGCCGGGCGGGACGCGGTGCTGCGGGGCGCCGGCCGGAACGTCGCCCGCGACGGGCTCGTGGGCGGACCGCCCGTACGCGTCATCGCCGGCGAGGACCGCCACATGGCGGTGGACCTGGCGCTGCGCTACCTGGGGCTGGGCAGGCCCGAGCTGGTGGAGGCGGACGACCAGGGACGGATCGGGCCGGAGGGCCTGCGGCGCGCCCTGGCGGAGGGCGGCCGGAGCCCGACGATCGTGGTCCTCCAGGCCGGAGACATCCATTCCGGCGCCTTCGACCCCTTCGCCGAGACGATCCGCGCCGCGCGCGAGGCGGAGGCGTGGGTGCACGTCGACGGCGCCTTCGGGTTGTGGGCGGCCGCCTCACCGCGCCACGCACATCTGACGACGGGGTGCGCGGACGCCGACTCCTGGGCGACGGACGCCCACAAGACCCTGAACGTCCCCTACGACTGCGGACTCGCCATCGTGCGCGACCCGCTCGCGCTGCGGGCAGCGATGGGACTGCAAGGGGACTACCTCATCCAGCACGAACACGGTGACCCCGTCGACAAGGTCCCCGAACTCTCCCGGCGCGGCAGGGCCTTCACCGTATGGGCCGCGCTCAGGTCCCTCGGCCGGTCCGGGGTGGCCGACCTCGTCGACCGGCTGTGCCGTCACGCGTCCGAGTTCGCCGCCGGAATCGCCGCCATCGACGGCGCGACGGTCCTCAACGACGTGGTGTTCACACAGGTCTGCGCCGAGTTCGGCGACGACGCACGCACGGACCGGGTACTCGCCCGGCTGCTCGACGACGGCACGGCGTGGATCAGCGGCTCCACGTGGCACGGCCGGCGCGTCATGCGGATCTCGGTGAGCAACTGGTCGACGACCGACGACGATGTGACGCGGGCCCTCGACGCGATCCGGCGCGCGTCCGCCGCAACCCCCGGGCCGTCCGGCTCCTGATCCGGAAGCCGCGGTACCGCAACTCCGGCCCCCAACCCGACCCCTCCTGCGGGCGGGTGCGCTCTCACGTCTAGCATTCCCCCGCTCGTGAGAAGACCCGGAAGGTCTTCCGGGACCGCGGTCCCGGCGGTCGAACAGAGAAGAGGCGCCACACCGTGATTCCGGTACGTTCCCCGCGCCGCGGCCTGATCCTGGGCCTGGCCATCGCCCTCGGCAGTGCGTCCGGCCTCGGCCTGCTGGTCGGGTACTTCTACCTGCTCGCCTACGGCTCGGAAGGCGCGTGCGAGGAGACCGGTGCGCAGGAGCGCACGGCACAGGTCTCGGCCGCGACCCCTGCTGCCGCGGCCGGCACGACGCCCGTGGCCGACAGGACCATGACGGAGTGCATGGACGACAGTGGGGATCCCTGGATCACCGCGAACAGCCTGTACACCCACGGAGGAGACGTCCGGCCGCTGTTCACCCACTACTGGGACACCGCGGCGGCGGACGGATGGAAAGCGGTCGGCACGCGCGCGGGCGCCGCGGACAGGTTCCGGAGCGGCTCCGGTATGTGCTTCCGCAAGGACGTGGCGGGCGAGCCGGCTCTGCTCCGGGTGAGCTCCACGAAGCGGGAGGAACTCTTCGTGTCCGTGGAAGCCGCGCTCGACGGATCCGCGATGCCCTGCTGAACCGCGAGCACCACGAGCCGGCCCGCCCCGGCGCGTTCGGCGGCGAGGCGGGCCGGCATGGCGCGGCCGGGGAGCCTGCTTCGCGGGGCGCGGGAGCGCGCCGGGGCGCGGCGGTCAGCCCCGGAAGGACTCGGGGCGGACCGGGGAGGCTTCCGCGAGGGCCTTGGTCACTCCGTCGACGCCTTCCCGGAGTCCGTAGACGGGGGTTTCGGGCTGCTGGCGCCAGGAGTCGTCGAGGCCGCCCGCGTCCACGGTGTCGAAGCCGAGTTCCTCGATGAGGGCGCGGACGGCCTTCTTCCCCGCCTCGTCGTCACCCGCGACCGGCAGTGCGATGCGGTCGGGCGCGCCCGCCGGACGGTGCCGGTCGAGGATGTCCTGTGCGTAGGTGCCGTTGAAGGCCTTGATCACGGGGCGTCCGAGCTGCCGCTCGGTCCAGCGGCTCTCGGTCAGGCCGTCGTCCTCGACGCCGGCGATCCGGCCGTCGCGCTGCTGCGGGTAGTAGTTGCCGGTGTCGATGACGGTGAAGCCCTCGGCGGCCTCGTCGAAGAGGCCGGCGGGCAGGTCCGGCACGTTCTTGAACGGGATGGTGACCACGACGATCTCGGCACCGCGCGCGGCTTCCCGCACGGTGACGGGGGTGGCGCCGGTCTCCTCCGCGAGGGCTGCCAGGGTCGCGGGGCCGCGAGAGTTCGCCACGGAGACGTCGTGCCCGAGGGCCGTGAGCCGGCGGGTGAGGTTGCCGCCGATGTTGCCCGCGCCGATGATGCCGATCTTCATGAGCTCTCCTGTGCCTGCGGGGTCAGTGTCGCGCTGGTGCCAACTTCCGGCGTCGGCGCGGCATTCCGGTCCCGGACGGCCTCGCCCCGTAGGAGCGACGGGATCGCGCCGCGGCAGGAAGGCCGATCGGCGGGCGGGGACGCCTGCCGCATGCGCCGATGGGCCCGTCAGCATGACTTTTCGGCCATTTCTCACATTCCGAGAACCGGACGGGGCCGGGGGCGCGTCGGTCCGTTCAGCCACTCAGCCCGGGGAAAGGCCCAGCCGATGTCCAAGCCCACAGCCGAGCGAACCGCCTCCCTGACCCTCGCGGCCGCCGCCGTACTCACCCTCGCCTTCGTCGCCACCACCTCCGCCTCCGCCGACGGATCCACGCCGAAGGAGGCCCCGGCGGCGGCCGCTGCGTTGCCGTCCGTCTCGGGCAGCCCCGAGGCGGCGTTCACCCGCATCGCGGACTTCTACGGTTCCTACATCGACGCGGTCTACGACGGGGACGGGCGGACCGCGGACCGGCTGCGCGCCTCCTACCTCTCGGAGCCCCTCCGGGCGGAGCTGAGGAAGTGGGAGGAGACGAACCACGCGGACGGCGTGCTCCGCGCGCAGAACGTGCCCCTGCAGTGGAAGGTCGCCTCCACCGGCAGCGGGACGGGCAGGACCAATGCCACCGTCACTCTGACGTGGGGCGGCGGCGACACGACCAAGGTCTTCGTCCAGGCCGACCTGGCCACCAGGAAGATCGTGTCCATCCGGGACTGAGGCAGCTCTCGCCGATCCGCGACCGAGGAACGTCCTGCCTGGGGGCGGTGGTGGTTTCAGTGGATGACGCTGAAGCTGCGCCAGGGCAGGCTTTCGGGAGCCGTCACGTTCGAGAGGGTGGTGGCCACGTAGATGCCGTCGGCCAGGTCGGTCTTGCGACAGTTCTCCGTCCGGTACAGCACGATGTCGACGAGGGTGTTGTTCTCGACGTGGGTGGCGCCCCTGGGGATGGCGATCTTGTGGCAGCCCGTGACCAGGGTGTTGGAGTAGCTCACCTCGACCGGCGAGTCGTGACCGCGGAAGGTGAGCATGCCGACGGTGTTCCGGCCCAGGCCCGAGCAGGCGGTGGCGGTCAGCAGGAGTGCTGCGGCCCCCGCGAGGATGCTGATGCGTCGCCTGTGGGACATGGTGCGGTCCTCGTCTGTGCGGTGGTGGCGGTCCTTGCACACAGGGTGGCCCGGCGGCGCCCGGCAGGCTTCCGCTGCTGGGCCGACCGGATGAACGCCGCGGCGGATGGCGGGTGGGACACCACCCGCGAGGGGGACGGCCGGGCGGCCGGGTGCGCCGGTGACCCCGGTCGTGGGCCGCTCGGGGCCTCCTCGGAAGGGTCCGGCCGAATCTTCCCGGTCCGGCGCGTAACCCCGGCCACGGTGAATCGTTTCTCTATCTGTCGCAGATACACACCCGCGTCCCCCGCGGCATCAGCGGCACGAGGGTCCGGGGAAGTCCATCGCTCCCCGGGCCCTCGGCTCCTCCCCCGGTCGGCGGGACCGGACGCCTGGTTGGGCCCGTCCGGTCACCGCCCCGCATTCCTCGGCACCGGAGCGGTCAGCGGCCGCGGCGGTTGTCGTAGACGCTGAGGGACAGCGCCTTCATCGCGCTCTCCGCCCGCTTGGCATCCAGGCCGTCGTCGATCGCTTCGAGGGCGGCGGCCGCCGAGGTCTGCACGGGGTGCGGGAGGCCCTCGTAGGCGGCGATCCGGTAGGCCATCGTGCGGCGGGCCGTGCGCTCGGCTTCGGTCACTCCGTCGGGGGTGAGGGGGAAGACGGCGGCCTGGTACGTCGCGATGCACACAAGGGTCGCGTCGGAGAGGCCCTCCGCGTACCCGTCGCCCGGAACGGCATTCTCCCGCTCGGGTTCGAGGAAGGCGAAGACCTGACGGCGGGAGAGGAACGCCCCCGCACCCGCGCCCAGGCCGGCCGCGCTCGCACAGACCAGGGCCATCAGCCGGCCGGACCAGAGAAGGCCGACGCAGGCTCCCCCGACCGCACCGCACGTCACCAGGACGAAGGTGATCATCAGGTGGATGCGCCGAGCGGGCGGGGAATTCATGCCAGCAGTATGCACAGCGCCGCGGTGCCCGTCAGAGGCGGCGGTCGGCCGCGTCGAAGCGGGCCAGGGACAGGGCTCCGGCGTGCAGGGAGTCCTCCAGCGCGCGCCGCGTCGCCCCGTCCAGACCGCCCAAGGCCTCCGCGACCTCCTCGGTGGCGTCACGGGCTATCTCGGCGGCCAGGTCTCCCGGCGGGGTACGGGGCCCCAGTTTGCTCACGGCCGACGCGGCCCGGGCCGGGGTGAGCAGGCCGGTGGCCTGTGCGAGCAGCCAGCCGGGTACGCCGGCCGCGCCTTCGGCGGGCGCCTGGTAGGGGCGCGAGCCGTCGAAGCGCTCGTCCTCGGCGAAGGCGGGCTGCTTGAACTTGGCCATGGGCCGGCCGGGCTCCCGGGTTTCCCCGGCGGGCTTGACGACCAGGCCTTCCGCGAGGTTGCCGGGCAGGGTGGGCAGTCCCAGCAGGCCGGGCAGCCGGGTGGGGAAGACCGCCGGCAGTTCCTGGACCCGCGCGATCGGGCCCTCGGCCAGCAGCGGGACGCAGACCAGGCCGGCCCCGTCCGCAGCCGCGCGCAGCGTCCGGTCGGCGACCCAGCGCAGTCCGTCCCCGTCTGCGACGGTCGCGTCGAAGGGCAGCCAGAGCAGGTCGGGGGCGTACCAGACGCCGGTCTGTACGGGCTCGGCGCCCCGGGTCGGCGGGACCTCGGGGTGGGGGTAGTGGCCGCCCGCGAGTTCGCCGTAGAGGGTCACCACCGCCGAGGCCGCGGCCCCGCACTCCGCCCGCAGGGCCTGGGCGCAGCGGGTCGCCGCGACCGCGAGGGCGGGCCAGATCCGGCCGACGCCGAAGAACTCGTCCAGTCCGGCGTCCGCGAGGAGCTCGCGGCGCTTGGCCGGATGCGCGCCCGCCTCGTCGCACACGACGGCGAAGTTGGCGCCGTGGATCTTCTCGTGGGCGACCCAGTTCCGTCCGCGGACCTCTCCCAGCCGGCGGTTGGCGGGGATCTTCGGATACGGGGACCAGGGGCGGGGTTCGGGGTGCACCGCGCGATGGTAGCGAGCGCGACGGGTGCGGAGCACGGGATTTCCGTGGCGGGGCCGACCCGGGCCGGTCGTCCGGGGCCACGCCCGCACAGCTTGGCCCGAGGGGATCCCCGGCCGGAACGTGCCTGGTGGGCGCCCTCTAGGGTGATTACGGCAACTGACCTGCCGAGAAGGGGAATCCAGACGTGTTCGCTGTGATCTACAGGTGGCGGCTCCGTCCGGGCATGGAGGAGCAGTTCGCCGACGGCTGGCACCGGGTGACCGAGGCCATCCGCGCGCGGTGCGGCTCGTACGGGTCGCGGCTGCACCGGGCGGACGACGGCACGTGGGTGGCGTACGCCCGCTGGCCCGACGAGGAGACGCGTGAACGCTGCTCGGCGCCCGACCCGCGCGGGGTGGCCATGATGCTGGAGGCGATGGCCGAGCGGCTCCCGGAGACCCGGCTGCACATCGTCGACGATCTCCTCGCCGAACCCGGCACCGTCTGAAAGCCGACCCGCCGCGGGCGCGGGCGGGAAGACTCCCTCGGAGTGGACTTCGTTCCGCGGTCGTTGCGGCGGCGCGGCCGGGCCGCGTCGACCTGCTTGCCTGGGATGCGGTCACGTCCGGTGGCTGTAACCGACGCTCAGGAGAACGCGCCCATGGCGGCACCGCGGGAACCGGACGGCTCGAAGCTCGAGGCGTTCATGGAGAAGGCGCTCGGGGACCTGAGCGGGACGATGGCCACGGCCCTGTGCGTCCTGGGCGACCGGCTGGGCCTGTTCAAGGACCTCGCCGCCAACGGCCCCTCCGGCAGCCGGGACCTGGCGGACCGGCTGGACCTGCAGGAACGCTATGTGCGGGAGTGGCTTCGCGGTCTCACGGCCGCGGGCTACCTGGAGGAACCGGAACCGGGAACCTTCTCCCTCCCCCGCGAGCACGCCCCCGCGCTCGCCGAGGAGTCGGGGCCGATGTTCCTGGGCGGGGTCTACCAGATGCTTCCGGGCCTGTGGCAGCCGTACGAGCGGCTCACCGAGGCGTTCCGGACCGGCGGCGGCGTGCAACAGGCCGAGTACCCGCCCTCCTTGTGGGAGGGCATGAGCCGCTTCTCCGGCAGCTGGTTCGAGAGCGTCATGATCGACGACTGGCTGTCCACGTTCCCGCACGTCGTCGGCAAGCTGGAGCGCGGAAGCACGGTGGCGGACGTGGGATGCGGCGCGGGGCGTGCGCTGATCGTCCTCGCCAAGGCGTTCCCGCGGTCGCGGTTCGTGGGCTTCGACAGCTTCCCGGGCCAGGTCGAGCGGGCCCTTGCCAACGTCGAGAAGGCGGGGGTCGCCGACCGGGTGACCTTCGAGACGCTCGACGCCGGGCAGGGACTCCCCGGCCGGTACGACCTCGTCACCACGTTCGACGTCATCCACGACGCGGCGGAGCCTCGGCGCCTGCTGGCCGCCATCCGGGCCGGGGTCAAGGACGACGGGGACTACCTCATGCTCGAGGTCAACTCCCGGGACCGTCCGGAGGACAACGTCGGCCCCGTCGCGTCGCTGCTGTACGGATTCAGCATGTTCTACTGCATGACCACGTCCCTTGCCGGGGGCGGAACGGCCTTCGGAACCTGCGGGCTGCCGGAGTCGACCGTACGCACGCTCTGCTCCGAAGCCGGGTTCTCCGAAGTCACCCGCTCCCCGGCCGAGGACCCGTTCAACGTCCTCTACGACATCCGGCCCTAGCGTCGTTCGCGCGGCTGGTGGGCGTCGGCCGGGACGGGTGCGAGCCGGTAGGCGCCCTTGCGGGGGACGACGCGGCCGGCGGTGGGCGGCGCGAAGTGTGTGCCCCGGAGGGGGGTGTCCGTGCGGACGAGGGAGCCGAGCAGCGTGCGGCGCGAGGCCTCGGACCGCACGGGGTCGATGTCGACACAGGTGCCGTTGGCGGGGCGGGCGAGCTGGACGGGGTGGTGGATGCAGCCGCCGGTGATCAGAGCCGTCCGGCCCCGGCTGGTCAGCTCGACGGCGACGCGGCCGGGGGTGTGGCCGGGCGTGGGGAGCAGGCGTAGGTGCGGCGGTGCACACCGCGGTGCGCGAGCTCACCGCGGAGGTGGGCCGGGACGCCCTGACCGTCCCGCTGATCGCCCAGCGGGCGGGCGTGACCCCGTCGACGGTCCACCGTCGCTGGGGGGACCTGCAGGAGCTGTTGTCGGACGTCGTGGTCGAGCGCCTGCGACCCGAAACCGCGCCGCAGGACCACGGCGCCCTCTCGGCCGACCTGACGACCTGGGCCGAGCAGTTCCTCGACGAGATGTCCTCCCCCGCCGGCCGCGCCTACGTCCGCGACGCCCTGCTCGGCGACCCGGACGGCAGCAACGCCCGGCAGTGTTCCGCCTACGCCGCCGAACAGATCGGCGTCATTCTCACCCGCGCGGCCGAACGTGGGGAGCGGACACCCGACGTCGAAACGGTCATCGACCAGGTCGTCGCCCCGCTGATGTACCGCCTCCTCTTCCGCCCCCAGGGGCTCGACAGCGCCTATGCGCTGGGGCTCGTGACGGCGGCTCTCGGCGCGACCGGTCCTTAGCGCGGTAATGCGGTGCGTTCCGAGGTGGCCGCGGCATACCGTGGCGCGATGGTCCACGTACGGGAGATGGAGGGGGCCGACATCGAGGCCGTCTCGACGATCCGCGTCCGGGGTTGGCAGGCGGCGTACGCCGGCATCGTTCCCCGGACGTACCTGGACGCGATGACGGTCGAGGACGACGCGGGCCGGCGGCGGCAGTGGTTCTCCCAGCCCCATCGCGAGTCGAGAGACCTCGTGGCGGTCGGCGACCGTGGCCCGGTGGGGTGGGTCTGCTTCGGGCCGTGTCGCGGTCGGGCGCCGGGTGCGAGGCCGGTGGGTGAGGTGTACGCCCTGTACGTGTCACCGGATCTGATCGGCCGGGGCATCGGACGCAGGCTCCTCGGCGAGGCCCACACCCGTATGCGGGACCGGGGCTTCGCGACGTCGGCCCTGTGGGTGCTCAGGGACAACCAGCGGGCCCGGCGCTTCTACGAAAGGGCCGGCTACCTGGCCGACGGCTCAACCCAGGACGACGTCTACGACGAGATCACCCTCTCCGAGCTCCGCTACCGGCGCGCGCTCTGATTCCGCACGCTGCCTGGGCCGCCCCAGTCCGTCCCCGGCCCGCGCGGCCCGGGGATCCGGGCCGGACGGGCCGCACGACGGGCCCGGTCCGTCACAGGGGGTCCACGTCCAGGAAGGCGGCGAGGGCGGGTTCGATGCCGCCAGGGGTGCCGGGGAGGAGCAGTTCCGCCCAGATGACCTTGCCCTCGGGTGTGTACCGCGTGCCCCAGTGTTCGCTGAGCTGCGCGACGAGGAACAGTCCGCGCCCTCCTTCGTCCGTGGTGGCGGCGTACCGCAGGTGGGGTGCGGTGCTGCTGCCGTCCCACACCTCGCAGGTCAGGGCGTGGTCGTGGAGCAGCCGGACGCGGACCGGCTCGCTGCCGTGCCGCATGGCGTTGGTGATCAGTTCGCTGAGGATCAGTTCCGTGGCGAAGCCGAGCTCCGACAGGCCCCACTCGTCGAGCTTCTTCGCGGCGACGCTGCGCATGGCGCCGACCGCGCTCGGCTCGAACGGTACGTCCCACTGCGCGACCCGGTCCGGGCCGAGGGTCCGCGTCCGCGCGATGAGCAGGGCCACGTCGTCGGTGGGCCGGGGCGGCAGCAGCATCTCGAGTACGGCCCGGCAGCTGTCCTGGGGGTCCCGGTCGGGGTGGCTCAGGGCGGCGCGCAGCAGTTCCAGTCCCTCGCCGATGTCCCGGGTCCGCTCCTCGACCAGCCCGTCCGTGTAGAGGACGAGCTGGCTGCCCTCCGCCAGCTCCAGTTCCGCGGTCTCGAACGGCATGCCGCCGAGCCCCAGGGGAGGTCCGGCCGGCAGCTCGACGATCTCCGTCGTGCCGTCGGGGGCGACCACCAGGGGCGGCAGGTGCCCCGCCCGTGCCACCGTGCAGCGCTGGGACACCGGGTCGTAGATCGCGTACAGGCAGGTCGCACCCATGATGCCGCCGCCACCGTTCGAGTCGGGGCCGTCCCCGTCGCGGTCGTGGTCGATGCGCTGTACGAGGTCGTCGAGGCGGGCGAGGATCTCGTCGGGCGGCAGGTCGAGGGAGGAGAAGTTGTGCACCGCCGTGCGCAGCCGTCCCATGGTGGCGGCGGCGTGGAGGCCGTGCCCGACGACGTCTCCGACGACCAGCGCGACCCGGCAGCCGGGGAGCGGGATCACGTCGAACCAGTCGCCGCCCACTCCGGACTGCGCGGGCAGGTAGAAGTGCGCCACGTCCATGGCGCTCTGCTCGGGCAGGGCCCGCGGCAGCAGGCTGCGCTGGAGGGTGACGGCGAGGGCGTGCTCGCGGGTGTAGCGGCGGGCGTTGTCCATGCTGACGGCGGCGCGGGCGACGAGCTCCTCGGCCAGCGACAGCTCGTCCTCGTCGAAGGGCTCCTTCTTCTGCGAGCGCCAGAAGTTGACCACCCCGAGTACGACGCCGCGGGCCATGAGCGGGGCCGCGATCAGCGAGTGGATCCCGTACTCGACGATGGCCTGGGCGCGGGGCGGGTCCTGGGCCTGCCAGCCCGGCGCGTCGGACAGGTCCGTGACCAGCTCCGCCCGGCCGGTGCCGTAGCCCCGTGCCTGGGGGGTGGACGGCAGGAAGTCGATGAGCCGGCCGACGGGGTAGAGGGGATGGTCGGACCGGATGCCGCTGACCGCCGTGCGCCTCATGTCGGCGCCCGGGGCGGGTTCGTCACCGTCGAGCACCTGGTCCGCCAGGTCGACGGTGACGAAGTCCGCGAACCGGGGGACGGCGACGGCGGCGAGCTCTTCGGCCGTCCGCACCACGTCGAGGCTGGTACCGACGTCGCCGCCCGCGTCGTAGAGCAGCTTGAGGCGCCTGCGGGCCGTCTCGGCCCGGGCGGTCAGCACCCGCATCTCGGTGGAGTCGCGGATGGTGACCGCGGCGCCCTCCGGCCGGCCCCGGGGGTGGGTGGGCCGCTGGTTGACCACGAGCAGCCGGTCCCCGCTCTCCAGCACCTCGTCGGTGGCCGTCCGGCCGGAGAGCAGCAGGTCCGCCATCCGGCGGTCCAGGCCCGGTACGTCCGCGATGTGGCGCCCGTCGGCGTCCTCCGGCAGTCCGAGCAGCCGTTTGGCCTCGTCGTTCGCCAGCAGCAGCCGTCCTTCACCGTCGGTGATCAGGACCCCCTCGCGGACGGCGTGGAGCACCGCGTCGTGGTGCTCGTACATGCGGGTCATCTCCTGCGTGCCGAGCCCGTGGGTCTGGCGGCGCAGCCGTCTGCTGATCAGGGCCGTGCCGCCGGTCGCCAGGGCCAGGCCGGTGGCGATGGCCAGGAGGATGACGGGGAGCTGGCGGTCGACGACGCCGGTCACGTTCTTCACGGTCAGTCCGGCCGAGACCAGGCCGACGACCTTGCCGTCGGGGCCCTTGACCGGTACGACGGCCTGGATCTCCTTGCCGAGGGGGCCCTGCACGCTTTCGGTGTGGACCTTGCCGGCGAGGGAGGGCTCGATGGTGCCGACGAACCGTTTCCCGATGCGGTCGGGCCGGGGATGGCTGTAGCGGATGCCGTTGGTGTCCATCACGACGATGAAGTCCACGCCGGCGGCCTTGCGCGTCTCCTCGGCTAGGGGTTGCAGGACGGAGGCCGGGTCGCGCGTCTTGAGCGTGTCCTGGAGGCCCAGGGAGTGGGCGAAGGTCTCGGCCACGGACACCGAGCGGTTGCGTGCCTCGCGGTCGATGTCGTGGCGCGACTGGAGTACCAGGGCCAGCAGCGCCCCGGCCGCGAGCAACACCACGATCGCCACCTGGAGGACGAATACCTGTCCGGCGACGCTTCTGGTCCTGTTGCCTAGCGGTGACCGCACCGACGTGCCCGGCACGGGTGGCGAGGAATGGTCACGCACCCAGTTGTAGCACTTCCGGGCCTGCATGGCTCCCATCACGCACGGCGCGCTCCGGATCTGTCACGCGTCGTTCTGGACGGACGGTCGGTGCTAGGGGGTGCCGCCGAGGGCCAGGGGGCTGCCCGTGGCCGTGGCGGACGGGGCCTGCGGGGCCTGTGCGGCCCGTGCGGTCTGCGGGGTCTGCCGGGGCTCCGGGGTCTGCTCGGCCGGCCGGGTTCCCGGGGCCTGCGGGGCTCCCGGGGTGGGCGAGGCTTCCGGCGTGCAGGTCACCTCGTCACGCGGTGTGTAGTGGGTCTTGAACTCCTCGTGCTTGACCTCCTCCCCGCCTTGGACGAAGACGCGGCCTACGGCCACGTCGAAGCCCTCCAGCGGGGTCTGGACCTCGCACGTCGGCCCGCTGCCCGTGCGCTTGGCGGGCGGGGTGACGTTGGTGCGCGGACCCTTGGTCGCACGTATCTCGTCGTACTTCTTCGTGCCGAGGAGGGTGATGGTCAGCGAGGTGTCGGTGGACCGGGCCTGGATGTAGAGGGGGTGGCCCGAGTCGTTGATCCAGCGCAGGTCGAGGGTGCCCCAGGCGACGGTGGCCTCCCGTCCCTCCGGGTAGCGCTCGATGTAGAAGGAGTGGGCGCCGTGCTCGACGGGCTTGAGGCCCGCGAAGAACACCGCGTTGTACATGGTGGTGGCGACCGCCGAGACGCCTCCGCCGGGCGATTTCACGTACTGGCCGTCGTTGATCATGATGCCGTCGACGAAGCCGTTCTCCGGGGTGCGCTCGCCGACCGTCCGGTTGAAGCTCCACTCCTCCCCCGGCATGACGACGGAGCCGTTGATGAGCTCGACGGCCCGGCCGATGTTGGTGGTGCGGTACGGG
This sequence comes from Streptomyces sp. MB09-01, assembly GCF_033794505.1. Classification (NCBI taxonomy): domain Bacteria; kingdom Bacillati; phylum Actinomycetota; class Actinomycetes; order Kitasatosporales; family Streptomycetaceae; genus Streptomyces; species Streptomyces sp. MB09-01. The sequence continues at coordinate 45,486 of NZ_JARAYQ010000028.1, forward strand.
GCGGCCGGGAAGTCGACGGTGAAGGAGGAGACCTTCTCCTTGATGCCGAGCCGTCGGGCCTCCTCGCTGGTGAGGTCCGGCTGGACGGCCACGGTGGCGACCTCGCCGCTGCGGGCCGCGCCCGAGCGGGTCAGCAGGGGCAGCACGGCCTTGCCGAGGGCCGCCTCGGTGACCTGCCGGCCCTCGCGGCCGGGCTCCCCGATGACCACGCTGCCGTCCGCGTCGAGACGGGGCACGGCGTCGCGCGGGGACTCGGTGACCGCCCCGATCGGGCGGGCCACGGCGGGGTCGGCGAGGAGGCCCTTGGAGTCGAGGGCCGGTACGAGCCGGCCCTGGGCGTCGGGCCGCATCGCGAGGTGCTCGCCGAGGACGCCGGGGCCTATGGACAGGCGCCGCCCGGCGACGGTGAGGTTGACGGGCCCGGACATCGCGGGCTGCGCGAACTGCCGCATGGCCCGTCCGGTCTCCTCGGCCCCGATGCGGGGCTGGGTGCGCTCGACGGGCATCACGACGGCGTCTGCGGCAGGCCGCAGGTAGGCCTCGCGGAGGGTGGTGAGGGCCCGGTCCTGGACGAGGGTGACGCCCTGCTGGGGGGCGACGGCCTTCGCAGCGCCCTTCTCGAAGGTGATCGACCCGTCACGGGCCTGCCGGCCGGTGGCCGAGCCGATGCGGTCGACCGCGGCACGGGCGGTCTGCTCGTTCATCCGGATCACCGGCTCGACCTCGCGGTCGGCGGAGGCGAAGAGCCGGCCGACGACGGTGGCCGGTCCGTAGCCCGTCCGGACGGCGCGGTCCACGGTCGCGGTGGTGTCGAGCGAGAGCCCGAGCGTGGCGGGGGCGGCCTTCTCCACGTGGTCGCCGATCTTCATCGCGACCGGGGCAGCGGCGGCGGGCCCGAGCTCCCGGGTCAGCGTCTGCTGCGCCTGCCCCCGGCTCATTCCGCCGATGTCCACGCCCAGGACGCGCGTGCCCCGGTCGATGTCGCTGCCGGCCACGAGGCCGGTGACGTAGAGGCCGCCGCCGAGTCCGAGTACGACGGCGCCGCCTGCCAGCGGCAGGGCGATCCGTCGGTTGCGGGTCCAGTTGCCCACGCGTCCCATGTCTCTCCCACGGCGCCGACCGGTCAAGCGGGTGGCGCGGGCCCCACAAACGACCCATAGACGACAGTTCCGAGAAGCAATGATCCACGCCGAATGGGTGATTCCGGGGCGAATGTAATAGTTCTCACGAACAGCAGGTGGCGATCATGTCGAGCCGCGGCAGGGCGCGCAGGCGGTACGGGCGGAGGGTCGACCCCTCCAGAGCAGGTCAGTCGTCCCGGGCGCTCGCCAGCAGGTCCTTGAGCAGCTCCTCGGGGGCGTCCCGCATCAGGTGGTGGCCGCCCGCCGCCAGGGCGTGCCGCTGGTTTCCCTGATGCAGGCGGTCCGTCTGGAGGGCGGGCTCGACCGGTACCGCACCAGGGACTACGTCTGCGCCCACCGGCTGGGAGGGCCCGGTCGCCCTTCGCCCGGGGCGGGGGTGGCCCGCGGGTCGAAGAACGGCAGCGGGGCGCCGCTGTGGCCGGTCTCCCCGACTCCGCCGAGTTACCAGGCACGCTCCCGGTCGGTCACCAGGGACCAGGGACCAGGGACCAGGGACCAGGGACCAGGGACCAGGGACCAGGGACCAGCAGGAGTCTCCGTCCTCCGGCACCACGGCGTCCACGGAGACCAGACCTGCCACCCGGTCGGGGACGCGGTCGGCGGCTCCGGTGTCAGTCGGTGACGGAGAGGACGATCTTGCCGGTCGTGCGGCGGCTGTCGGCGAGTTCGTGGGCCTTGGCCGCGTCCGCGAGCGGGAGGACGGTGTCGAGCTCGGGGCGCAGCAGCCCGGCTTCGGCGAGGGCGGCGATCTCGCGCATGCCCGCCTGGTCGGCTTCCACGGCCATGAAGGCGGCGCGCAGTCCGAGCGGCCGTGCGATGTCCGCCAGTCGCGCCTCGGCCGGTGAGGCGAGCGCGACCAGGATGCCACCGGGGCGCAGGGCGCGCAGGGAACGCGGTCCGTAGGCGCCGCCGATCGCGTCGACGACCACGTCCACCGGCTCCACGGCCGTCTCGAACTCGGCTTCGGTGTAGTCGACGAGCTCGTCGGCGCCGAGCGAGTGCAGGAAGCCGTGCTTGGCGGCGCGGGCGGTGCCGATGACGTGGGCGCCGCGCGCCTTGGCGATCTGCACGGCGAGATGGCCGACCCCGCCCGCCGCAGCATGGATCAGCACGCGCTGTCCCGGGCGGACGTCGGCGGTGTCCACCAGGGCCTGCCAGGCGGTCAGTCCGGCCAACGGCATCGCGGCGGCCTGCTCGTGGGTCAGTGCGGCGGGCTTGCGGACCAGGTGACGGGCCGGGGAGGTGACGTACTCGGCGTAGGTTCCGGCGGGCAGCGGGTGACGGGGCATGCCGAACACCTCGTCGCCCGGCGCGAGCGTGGTCACGCCCAGACCGACCGCCTCCACCACGCCCGAGACGTCCCAGCCGAGCCGGATCACGGCGCCGGCCAGGCCTCCGGTGGCGCGGTGCCAGGAGTCGGTCGGATTGACGCCCGCCGCACGCACCCGGACCAGTACCTCGGCCGGCCCGGGCACCGGGCGCTCCACCTCGACCACCCGGAGTACCTCGGGCCCGCCGAACTCGTCCTGGCCGATCGCACGCATCGTGTTCCCCCTGTCTTCGCCGGGCCCCTGCGGCCCTGTTGGATCAAGGTTCTCCGATGCCGCGGACCCCAACGAGTGGCAAGATTGCCATGATGTGGAAGGATCTTGCCATGCATCGCGTCGTCGTCCTGGCCCTCGAAGGCGTCTACCCCTTCGAACTCAGCATTCCCGTCCGCATCTTCGGCACCGCGGCCGGATTCGACGGCGAGCCGCTCTACGAGGTCGTCACCTGCAGTCTGGACGGCGGCCCGGTCACCACCAGCGCCGACTTCGCCATCACGGTGGCCCACGGGAGCGAGGCGCTGAGGACCGCGGACACCCTGGTCATCCCCCCGTTCACCTGCGGCACGCAGGAAGAACGGGACTGGCTCCCCGACGAACTGGCCGACGCCCTCGGCGACTTGCCGGCCGACGCCCGCATCGTCTCCATCTGCACCGCCTCCTACGTACTGGCCTCGGCCGGCCTCCTCGACGGGCACGCGGCCACCACGCACTGGAACGAGGCCGGGAACTTCCAACAGGCCTTCCCGCAGGTGCAGGTCGACGCGAACGTCCTCTTCGTGGACAACGGCCGGATCCTCACGGCGGCGGGGGTCGCCACCGGGGTGGACCTGTGCCTGCACCTGGTGCGCCGCGATCACGGCAGCGAGATCGCCAACAGGGTGGCCCGGCTCTGCGTCGTACCGCCCTGGCGGGAGGGCGGCCAGGCCCAGTACATCGACCGTCCGCTCCCGGAGCCGGAGGCCGCCACGACGGCCGCCACCCGCGAGTGGGCCCTGCGGCAGCTGCACCGTCCGCTCACCCTGGCCGAGCTCGCCGGCCACGCCGGGATGAGCGTACGGACGTTCTGCCGGCGATTCGGCGAGGAGGTGGGCATGCCGCCCGGCCAGTGGCTCGCCCAGCAGCGGGTCGAGCACGCGCGCCGGCTGCTGGAGACCACCGACCTGTCGGTCGATCACGTCGCCTCCCGGGCCGGCTTCGGAACGGCGGCGTCCCTGCGCCAGCACCTGGCGCAGACGATCGGGGTCTCCCCCACGGCCTACCGGCAGGCGTTCCGCGTCGGCTGAGGGCGGGGGCGAACGGGGCGCCAAGTCGGCGGCCGGCCAGGCGCGTTGCCGTTACGGGATCATCGGGTTAGATTCCTAGAAACTGATTCTAATTCCGGGCGGGGCAGACGTGTTAGAGCTGACGGGGAGCGGGGCCGAGCCGCTGGAGGCGGGGGATCCGCGCCGGATCGGGGCGATTCCGCTGGCGGGCCGGCTCGGGGCCGGAGGCATGGGGCGGGTGTACCTCGGGGTCCAGGACGGGCGGTACGTGGCCGTCAAGCAGCTGCTGTCCTCCGTCGTCGGCGAGGACGAGGACTTCCTGCGGCGCTTCGGGCACGAGCTGGACAACCTCGCCCGGCTGCCCGCGGAGGCCACCGCGCCGCTGCTCGACAGCGACCGCACCGCGAGCCCGCCGTGGTTCGCCACCGCGTACATCCCCGGGCTCACCCTGCGGGAGGCCATCGGGCTGCACGGCGGCCCGCTCCCCGCGGACGCGCTGTGGCTGCTGCTGCGCGAGGCGGCGGCGGGCCTGGCGTCGGTGCACGCGCTGGACATGGTGCACCGGGACCTCAAGCCGTCCAACGTCATGCTGACGCTCGACGGCCTCACCCTCATCGACTTCGGCGTCGCCCGGGCCGCGGAACAGAGCCAGCTGACCAGGACCGGCATGGTGGTGGGCACGCCCGCCTACATGGCCCCCGAACAGGCTTCGGGCCGACGGCGGTTGAGCGGCGCCACCGACGTCTTCGCGCTGGGCTCGGTCCTCGCGTACGCGGCGTGCGGGCAGCCGCCCTTCGGCGACGAGTCGGGGCACGGCGTGCTGTACCGGATCGTGCACGAGGAGCCCGACCTGGAGCCGCTGCGGGAGGTGGAGCCGGAGCTCGCCGACCTCGTCGCGGCCTGCCTCGACAAGGACCCCGACGCCCGCCCCACCGCGACCGAACTCCTCGAACGCGCCTCGCAGCACGGCCCGTTCACGCAACCGCTGTGGCCGGCGGCCATCGCCGAGCGGCTGACCGAGCGGGCCGCCTTCGCCGCGAACGTGCAGGAACTCGACGTACCGACGCTCCCGCTCACGGGTGAGAAGCCGGAACCGGAAGACGCGGGAACGGAGCCGGCACCGGCACCGGCACCGGAGACGGGGTCCGGGAAGGAACCGGAGGAACCCGGGCCGGCGCCCGCACCCGCCGCGTCCCGTCCGGAACGGCCCGAGCGGGCGGAGCGGCGCCGCCGTACCCGCGTCCTGCTGGCCGTCTTCCCCGTCGTGGTGGTCGCGGGCGGCACGACGCTCGCCATCCAGTACCTGCCGCACACCGGCTCGCCGCAGGCCGAGGCGGGGAACACCCCGCACAGCTCGGTCACGGCGCCGGCCGACCCGACGCCGCCGACGACCACGGGCGGCAGCCCGACGGCAACGGCGTCACCCGCTCAGTCGCCGGCCCCGGACCAGGCGCAGGGCGGGGCCGGCGGCGTCCCCCCGGAGGCGGCCGCCGCGGGCACGGGACAGGGCCCCGGCCCGGCCGGCGGCGCCCAGACCGGACCGGGCGGCTCGGCAGGCTCGGCCGGGTCCGGAAACTCCGCGAAGGCGGGCGGCGCCGGCAGTACGCGCCCGTCCGGCGGCGGGACGTCCACCGCCC
>NZ_JARAYQ010000290.1:0-9617 GCF_033794505.1 Streptomyces sp. MB09-01
ACGGTGAAGGGGTGGAGCCGCGGGGGAGCGGAGGTCAGCCCCGGCCGGCGAGGCTGCGGGACCGGGCCTGCAGGAAGACCTCCGCGGCCAGTTCCTGGTCGGCCGGGTCGCGGGTCCGGTAGGCCCAGGGCAGGGTGGTCCAGTACCGGTCGATCGTGTCGAAGACCTGGGCCGCCTCGCCGAACCGGTTGGCTCCCCACAGGGCGTGGGCGAGGTGGTTCAGGTCGAGGGGGGAGGCGCGGCGCAGGTCGGCGTACCGGAACCAGGCGTCCAGGGCGTGGCCGGCGTCACGGACGGAGTCCTCGGCGACCCAGTGGAGGTCGAGCGCCCTCTCCTGGCCGCGCTCGCGGCGGTAGCGCTCGATGCTCAGGTACAGCGGCAGGAGGTGGACGGCGGACCCGGGCGCGGCCGAACCGGCCGCCCAGTGGACGAAGTTGGCCGCCTCGGTGAGCGGTCCGGGGGTACCCGCGCACACGAACTGGAGCATGCGGTGGTACGCCTCGCGGTTGTGCGGATCGCGCTTGTCGGCCTGGGCGAGGATGCCCCAGGGGCCGGGGGGCAGCATCACGGCGGGCGCTCGGAGCCGGTGCTCGTCCATCGAGCGGTGTTCGTCGAGGGAGGCGAGGGCGAGCAGGCAGACCCAGGGCACGGGGTCGGCGGGGCTGGCCTCGGCGGTGTCACGGCAGGCCTCCCACGCCTCCCGCCACAGCTCGTGCGTGCGCGGGTGCCGTGCGCGGTGGGCGCGGACGGCCCGTTCGACGACGACACGGGTGTGCATGACGGACGCGGCGACGCTGCGCGGTTCCTCGGCGCGCCAGGCCTGGACCACGTCCGAGCCGGCGGCGACCGCGGCGAGCACCTGGGTGCGCTGGGTCCACAGCCCCCAGCCGTCCGTCCGGTCCAGTAACTGCGCCATCGACACCCAGCGGCCGGTGCGCAGGTCCTGCACGGCGACGCGCAGCTCGTTGTCGTGACCGGCGGGATGGTAGACGGGCCGGAAGTCGCTGCCCGCCATCACCTCGCCCCGGTCGACGGGGGGCCGGGTCGGGCGCGTCTTGCGGTGGTCGTGGTCATCGGTCCTCGCATCGCAGGGCTTCGCGCCTGGTGATCGGCGATCACTATAGATCGAGTGTGAGCGTTCGAGTCATGGAACATTTCAAATGCAACTATCAGGCCAAGGACAGGATATGAATTTGCGTCAGCTCTACCGCCGGGCGTCCGCCGCCCGCACGGACGGATCTTGACGGGCGACCTCCGCTGGTGAAGGCTTCCGAGCGACGATCACGCGCATGCCGATACCAGGGACGGAGTGGTGATGACGGGCCCGGTGCTCGCTGTGGACCAGGGCACCTCGGGAACCAAGGCCCTCGTCATCTGTCCCGTACGCGGGGTCATCGGCTCCGCCTCCGCCCCCGTGCGGCCCCGGTACCTGCCGGGCGGCCGCGTGGAGGTCGACCCCCGTGAGCTGCTGGACTCGGTCGTCGGCGCGGGGCGCGCCGCCCTGGCGGAGGCCGACGAGCCGGTGGTGGCGGTGGGCCTGGCCAACCAGGGCGAGACCGTACTGGCCTGGGACCCGGCGAGCGGTGAGCCGCTGACCGACGCGATCGTCTGGCAGGACCGCCGCGCCGAGCAGCTCTGTACGGAACTGGCCCCGCACGCCGCGTCGTTGCAGGAACTCACGGGCCTGCCGCTCGACCCCTACTTCGCCGCGCCGAAGATGGCCTGGATACGCCGCAGCCTGACCCGGCGGGGAGTCGTGACGACCAGCGACGTGTGGCTCGTGCACCGGCTCACCGGCGCCTTCGTCACCGATGCGGCGACCGCGGGCCGCACCCAGCTCCTCGACCTCGACACCGTCGACTGGTCCCCGGCGGCACTCGACGCCTTCGGCCTCACCGGCGAGCGGCTGCCGGAAGTCGTCGACGCGGACACCCGTGTCGGCACCACCACCGTCTTCGGCCCCCCGCTGCCGCTGACGGGACTCCTCGTCGACCAGCAGGCCGCCCTGCTCGCACAGCGCGTCACCGAGCCGGGCACCGCCAAGTGCACCTACGGCACGGGGGCGTTCCTCCTCGCGCAGACCGGCCCGCTGCCCCGGCGCAGCACCTCCGGACTGGTCGGCTGTGTCGCCTGGCGGCTCGGCGGGGAGACCAGCTACTGCCTGGACGGACAGGTGTACACGGCCGCCTCCGCCGTGCGGTGGCTCACCGACCTCGGCGTGATCTCCGGCGCCGAGGACATCGACACCGTGGGCGGCAGCGCCCCGGACGCAGGCGGCGTCACCTTCGTCCCCGCCCTCGCCGGGCTCGCCGCCCCGTGGTGGCGGGGCGACCTGCGGGGTTCCGTCACCGGCCTCGGCCTCGACACGACCGCCGGGCACCTCGTGCACGCGCTGTGCGACGGCATAGCCGCGCAGGTGGCGGAGCTCGCTGACGCGGTCGCCGCCGACCTGGGGGCGCCGCTGGCCACCCTGCGCGTCGACGGCGGACTCACCCGGTCCGCGCTGCTCATGCAGGCACAGGCCGATCTGCTCCAGATCCCCGTCGAAGTCTCGGCGCTGCCGGACGCCACCGCACTCGGCGTCGGGGCGGTCGCCCGGCTCGGACTCGACCCCTCGCTCACCGCCCTCGAGGCCGTCCCGGAGTGGAAGCCGTCCGCCGTCTACGAGCCGATGGCCGGCTCGGCGCAGGCCGCGGAGCGCCGCGCACGGTTCCGGACGGCGGTCTCGGCCCTGCTCGACGGCCCGGCATGACGGCCACCACCGACGGCCCGGCATGACGGCCACCACCGGCGGCCCGGCATGACCGTCACCACCGGCGGCCCGCTGCCCGGCGGCGACACGTACGACACGTACGACACGTACGACGCGTACGACGCGTACGACGCGTACGACGGGCACGGCGAGCGAGACGCGCACGACGCCTGTGATGCCTACGACGTGACGGTCATCGGCGCGGGCGTCGTGGGCTCGGCCATCGCCCGCGAACTGGCCCGGCTTCCCCTGCGGATCGCCCTCCTGGACGCGTCCGACGACGTCGGCAACGGCACCTCCAAGGCCAACACCGCCATCCTGCACACCGGTTTCGACGCCGTCCCCGGCTCCCTGGAGTCCCGGCTGGTCCGGGAGGGGCAGCGGCTGCTCGCCGCGTACGCCGCCGACGCCGGCATCCCGGTGGAACCGCTCGGGGCGCTGCTAGTCGCCTGGAACGAAGAGCAGCTCGCGGCGCTGCCGGGGCTCGCCGAGAAGGCCGTGCGCAACGGCTACCGCGCGGCCCGGATCCTCCCGGCTGCCGAGGTGCGGGCCCGCGAGCCGGAGCTCGGGCCCGGCGTCCTGGGCGCGCTCCACGTGCCGGACGAGTCGGTCATCTGCCCCTGGACGACCACCCTCGCCTACGCGACGCAGGCCGTCCGCGCCGGCGTCGACCTGCACCTCAACTGCCCGGTGCGCTCGGTCGCTCCGGGCGATCCGCACACGCTGGCCACCGGCCGGGGCCCGCTGCGCACCCGGCACCTGGTCAACGCGGCGGGCCTGTACGCCGACGAGATCGACCGGCTGCTCGGCCACGCGGACTTCACCGTGACGCCCCGGCGCGGCCAGCTGATCGTCTTCGACGAACTCGCCCGCGGCCTCGTACGCCACATCCTCCTGCCGGTGCCGGACGCGCGCGGCAAGGGGGTGCTGGTGACGCCGACCGTGTACGGGAACGTGATGCTCGGGCCGACGGCCGAGGACCTGGACGACAAGACGGCCACCGGGTCCACCGCCGAAGGGCTCGCGCTGCTGCGGGAGAAGGGCCGGCGGATCCTGCCGGCGCTCCTGGAGGAGGAGGTCACCGCCGTGTACGCAGGGCTGCGGGCGGCCACCGGGCAGGAGGACTACGCGATCCGGGCGCATCCCGCACAGCGGTACGTGAGCGTGGGCGGGATCCGCTCCACGGGGCTGACCGCCTCCCTGGCGATCGCCGCACACGTGGTGGAACTGCTCGCGGACGGCGGTCTGCCGGTGTCCGGTGCACGGGATCTGGAACCGGTGCGGATGCCGAACCTCGGCGAGGCGTTCCCCCGGCCCTACCGCGACCCGGCGATGATCGCGGCGGACCCCGAGTACGGCCGGATCGTCTGCCACTGCGAGCGCGTGACCCGCGGGGAGATACGCGACGCGCTCGCCGGGACGGTCCCGCCCGCTTCGCCGGACGGCCTGCGGCGGCGTACGCGCGCCCGGGGCGGCCGCTGCCAGGGCTTCCACTGCGGGGCCGCCGTCCGGGCCCTCTTCGAGGAGGCCCGCCGGTGAACCGTACGGACGTGCAGGCCGACGTCCTGATCGTCGGCGCCGGCCCCGCCGGACTGGCCCTCGCCGCCCGGCTGGCGGCCGCCGGCGCCGGGCGGGTCGAGGTACTGGAACGCGAGGAGGAGGCGGGCGGGATGCCGCGCCACCTCCACCACGGCGGCTTCGGCCGGCTGCCGCGCCCCTGGCTCGGCGGTCCCGAGTACGCACGGCGGTCGGCGCGGGCGGCGCTCGCCGCCGGGGCCACGGTCCGCACCGGCGTCACCGCCACCGGCTGGGCCGGCCCGCTGACCCTGGAGACCACCGGCCCGGCGGGCCTCGAGCGGATCACGGCCCGGGCCGTCGTTCTCGCCACGGGCGCCCGGGAGCGCCCTCGCAGCGCCCGGCTGGTGCCGGGCTCCCGGCCGCAGGGCGTGCTGACCACCGGCGAGCTGTTCCAGTCGGTCCACCGGTACGGCCTGCGCGTCGGGCGGCGGGCCGTGGTCGTGGGCGACGAGGCGGTGGCCCGGCACGCGGTGGGCACGCTGCGGCGGGCGGGTACGGAGGTGGTGGCGGTGGTCACGGAACGCCCGCGCGCCGCCGCCGTGCCAGGGGTCCCGCTCCTCACGGCGACCACGGTGGGCGAACTGCGCGGCCGTGGCCGGCTGACCGGCGTGGCCGTCCGCCACCGGGACGGCCGGTCGGGGGTACTGGCCTGCGACACGGTGGTCTTCACCGGCGACTGGATCCCCGATCACGAACTGGCCCGCCGCGGCGGCGTCCCCCTCGACCCCGGCACCCGGGGCCCCGGCGTGGACGCGTCCTTCCGCACCTCGACGCCGGGCGTCTTCGCGGTCGGCAACGCCCTGCGCGGCATCGAACGCGCGGCCACCGCGGCCGGGGAGGGCGCCGCCGCGACGGCCCCGGTCCTGGCCCACCTGGCCGGCGCCCCCTGGCCGGAGCCCGGCCCGCCGCTGGTGGTCCGGGCCCCGCTCCTGTGGGTGACGCCGAACCGGATCACGGACACCGCCGGGCGGCCGCTGCTGCTGCGGTCCGGGGAGCCGCTGACCGGCCCGGTGGTGACGGTCCACCAGGACGGCCGGCCGCTGTGGCGGCGGCGGTTCGCGGGCCCGGTCCCCCCGTCCCGGTCGCTGCGGCTGCCGCCGGGGTGGACGGCCCGCGTCGACCGGGCCGGCGGCCCGGTCGTGGTGGCCGTCCGCTGACGCGGGTCCGGACATTGGCCGGACAGGACGCGACCACTCCCCGGAGCTCGTGCGGTACGCGTTCTAGATCGGGTTCCTCGCGCAGCACGCGGTACGCGACCACGTCCGGGGCTCCCGTCCCGAACACGGGCGGCCGGTGGCGGCGTAGGCGACGAGAGCGTCCCAGTCGAACACGTCTCCCGGGCTGTCCACCGTCCCGTCCCGGTGGTACGGCGGCCAGCGAGGCGGCGGTCCCGGCCGCGAACAGGAACAGCCGGACCCCGGACCCCGGACAGCGGACCGTACGCAGCCACGTGTTCGTGCACGGTAGGGCCCGGTACGTACGCCGTGACCAGCCACGGGATCTCGGCGGCCGGATCAGCGTCGATGAAGGGAACCGGGCCCGGCGACTCGCCGGAGCACGCCCACCTCGCGATGGAACCTGGCGCGGAACTGGGGATCGGCGGCGAGCTGCGGGTGCACCGGCTTGAGCGCGACCCTGCCGCCCTGGCCGTCGAGCGCCGCGTACACCGTGCCCATGTGCACGCTGATGCGGAAGGAACTCTCCTGGCCCCGGCCACGCGAGGGGCACAGGTCAGGGGCCGGTCCGGAGAGTTCCGGAACGGCCCCTGATCGGCCGGGGTCCCGGGCGGGGGCCGCCGGCCGGCGGCCTCAGGAGGACTCGTCCGTGAGGATGCCCGGGTCCGAGAGGCCGGCCGCGCCCGTCTCGACCTTGCCCGCGAAGCGGCGCCCGAAGTCCGGGGTCTCCGAGGCGGTGACCGTCACGTCGTACCAGCGCCGCGTGTTCTTCAGCGGGACGGTGTACGTGACGGTCGCGCCCTTGGCGACCGTGAGGCGCTTCGGCCCGCCTGCGTAGGCGTTGGTGACCGTCAGGGTGGCGGTCGACGCTCCAGCATTGGTGACGGTGAGGTCCAGGTTCCCGGTGGCGGCGTCGTGGCGGGCGGTGACCTCGGGGCCGGGGGTGGTGCCGGGGTTGCGGAAGCCGCGCAGGAAGCCGTTGGGGCCGTGCACGGTCAGGTCGGTGACCCCTGCCGAGTAGCGGGTGTTCCAGGTGTCCGTGATCGACTTGCCGGCCTCGGTCGTGTACGTCCAGGGGGCGTCGGTGCGGTTGCCGGAGGTGACGTAGAACTGCGCGCCCAGGTCCGGGCCGCCGCTGAACGTCAGCCGGAACCTGCCCTCGGCCACGAGCGCCGCGCCGTCCACGTACGGGGCGTACTTCAGCGGACGGGTCTGCCGCAGGCCCTTCTCCTGGCGCGGCATGACGCCCTCGGCCGGCGGGGTGGCCCGGAAGTCGGGGTGGCGCTCGCGGTCCTGCGGGAACCAGGCGCCGGTGTCGGGCAGCGGGGCGGTGCCGGTGTCCTTGCGGGCGAAGTCGAAGGCGGACGTGAGGTCGCCGCATACGGCGCGGCGCCAGGGCGAGATGCTGGGCTCGGTCACCCCGAACCGCTGCTCCATGAAGCGGATGACGGAGGTGTGGTCGAAGGTCTCGGAGCAGGAGTAGCCGCCGGTGCTCCACGGGGAGACCACGAGCATCGGCACGCGCGGGCCCAGGCCGTACGGTCCGGCGACGTAGCCGGGCTTGCCGGGGAAGACGTCCAGGGCGGTGGGGGTGGTCGAGAGGCCCTGCGCGGCACTGGCGGGGGCGTACGGCGGGACGACGTGGTCGAAGAACCCGTCGTTCTCGTCGTAGGTGATGAACAGGGCGGTACGGGCCCACACGTCGGGGTTGGAGGTGAGGGCGTCCAGCACCTGAGAGATGTACCAGGCACCGTAGTTCGAGGGCCAGTTGGAGTGCTCGCTGAAGGCCTCCGGGGCGGCGATCCAGGAGATCTGGGGCAGGGTCCCGGCGGCGACGTCGGCGCGGAGCCGGTCGAAGTAGCCCTCGCCGGCCTTGGCGTCCGTGCCCGTCCGGGCCTTCTCGAACAGGGGGCTGCCGGGCTGCGCGCTCCGGTAGGTGTTGAAATAGAGGAGGGAGTTGTCGCCGTAGTTGCCGCGGTAGGCGTCGTTGATCCAGCCCCAGGAGCCGGCCGCGTCCAGGCCGTCGCCGATGTCCTGGTAGACCTTCCAGGAGATCCCGGCCGTCTCCAGCCGCTCCGGATAGGTGGTCCAGTCGTAGCCCGCCTCGGCGTTGTTGAGGACCGGACCGCCGCCCTTGCCGTCGTTGCCGGTGTGGCCGGACCAGAGGTAGTAGCGGTTGGGGTCCGTGGAGCCGATGAACGAGCAGTGGTACGCGTCGCAGATGGTGAAGGCGTCCGCCAGGGCGTAGTGGAAGGGGATGTCCTCGCGCGTCAGGTGGGCCATGGTCGTGGCCGTCTTCGCGGGTACCCAGTTGTCGTACCTGCCCTTGTTGAAGGCGCTCTGGCCGCCCGCCCAGTCGTGGTTGAGGCCCTGGAGGAACTCCATGCCGAGGTCGTCGGACGGCGGGCGGAAGGGCAGCGTCACCTTCGTGCCGTCGGACTGGTGGAAGACGGACTTCCCGCTGGGCAGGGTCACCGGGCGCGGGTCGCCGAAGCCGCGGACGCCGCGCAGTGCGCCGAAGTAGTGGTCGAAGGAACGGTTCTCCTGCATGAGCACCACGATGTGCTCGACGTCGGCGAGGGTGCCGGTGGTCCCCTGCGCGGGGATGGCGGCGGCGCGGGCGATGCTCTCGTTCAGCATCGTCAGCGCGGTGGCGCCGCCGGCGAGCTGCAGGAAGCGGCGGCGGTTGAGTTCTGCCATGACGGGAACGACCTCTGCGGTTGGGGGTGGTTGGGCACCTCAGCAGAGCGCGCCCGGCGTACCGGATGGGGAGCCTGGCGTGACGGTGGCGCATACGCCAGGCGAACGGCAGCCGGATTCGGGCGGAGTTCGGCCGGAACCCGCCCACGGGCACGGGCGCCGCCAGTCCGGACCTGCCGGCCGGCCAGGCCGTCCCCGCAGGACCCGCTCCCCGGTCCGAGGCGGGGTGTCGCCCGGCGCGCCCGCTCCCCTACAGTGCGTGATGACCGCACCCGGTGCCGCCGAACAGGAGCACGCCCGTGGCCACCCACGCCCGCCCCGGCCCCCTTCCGAGTCCCTCGACCGCCGGCCGCCGGGTCCCCGAGCTGGACCCCGGCACCGTCGGGCAGTGGCGGGACGCGGGAGGGGAACTCGTCGAGCTGTTCGCCCAGGCGCAGCAGCGGCTCGGCGGTGTCGCCGCGCTCCGGCTGGGGCCGCGCCCGACCGTGCTGGTCACCGGCGCCCAGGCCGTCCAGCACGTGCTCGCGCTCCATCCGGACCGGTACGTCAAGCGCTCGCACCGGGCCCGGCTGCTGGTCGGCGACGGCGTCCTGTCCGCGACGGGCGAGGCGTGGCAGCGGCAACGGCGGCTGCTGCAGTCGCAGTTCACCGGCAAGGGAATGCGCCGCTACGAGCAGCGGATCACCGAGGCCGCCCGGACCACCGCGGCGCGCTGGGCCGCGTACGCCCGCACCGGGCATCTCCTCGACGTCGGCGAGGAGATGCGCCGCTTCGCCCTGGACACCATCTGGCGTTCCCTGACCGGGCACCCCCTCGACACCGCCACGGAGCGTGAACTCGCCGCCGTGCCCGCCGTGGTGGCCGCACTGCCCCAGCTGCCCACCGACGGCGCCGCCGCCCAGGAGGCCGTCTCCGCCGAGCTGGCCAGGATCGACGCCGTGGCGAGCCGCGCCATCGCCGCCGCCCGCGAGGGCGGGGCCGGACCCGACGGTACGGGACTGCTGCACGTCCTGCTGGACGCGGCCGGGACGCGCCCCGAGTACACCGACCGGCTGATCCGCGACGAGCTGGTCACCCTGCTGCTCGCCGGTCACGAGACCACCGCCACCACTCTGACTTGGCTCTACCTCCTGCTGGACCGCAACCCGCAGGCGCGGGAGCAGGCGCTCGCGGCCGGCGCCGAGGGGTCACCCGAGCGGCGGCGCGCCATCCAGGCCCTCGTCAACGAGACGCTGCGCTTCTACCCCTCCGCGTGGATACTGCCGCGCTGCGCCGCGCAGGACGACGTCCTCGCCGGATACGTGGTCGAGGCCGGCACCGACGTCATCGTCTGCCCCTACCTCACGCACCGGGACCCCGGACTGTGGGAAGAGCCCGCCCGGTTCGACCCGGGGCGCTTCACCACCCCCGGC
>NZ_JARAYQ010000291.1:0-9601 GCF_033794505.1 Streptomyces sp. MB09-01
CTGCCGAAGCCCCCGCCGCCCCTCAGGATCTCGCCGAGGATGATCCCGCCGAGCACGGCGCCGCCCTGGCCGCCGCGCCGGCCCGCGTACGGGTCCTGGTACGCCCGTACGTCCTGCTCCGCCAGCTCCTGCGCCCGCCGTGCCATCGCGTCCGCCCGCTGGGCCTCCGCCAGCGCGCCCGACGGGTCGGACGCCGCCAGCGATCCCGCACGCTCCAGGTGCCGGCCGGCCTCCGCCAGCCGGGTGCGGGCCTGGCTGGCGACCGCGCCCCGGCTGGTGGTGACGTAGTCCGTGGCCGCGCCGATCGCGCTGCGCGCGGAGAGCATGGCCTGGTCGAGCAGGGCCACCGCCCGCTGCCGGCCCGACTCCCGCTCCCGCGCCGCGGAGAGGGCTTCGTCGAGGGCCGCGTCGGCCTCCTCCATCCGGCGCAGCGCGTCGATCGGGTCGTACCGGCCGGACGCCTCCTCCTGCCGTACGTCGGCGAGTACGGCCTCCGCCCGGCCGATCCGCCCGCGCAGGTCCGCCGTCGAGGTGCCCTCCGTGGTGCCCGTCAGCAGCCCGCGGGCGTCCGCGAGGTCGGTCTCCGTCTCGTTCAGCGCCCCCAGCAGCTTCCCGGCCGCCTCCGCCAGCTCCTGCGCCCGCCGCTCGACCGCGTCCACCAGGGTCGCCGCCTGGTCCACGGCTGCCTCGGCGGCCCGTACGTGCACGGCCGCCGTACCGTTCTCGCCGGCGTCGACGGCCGCGTGGGCCAGGCCCAGGTTGGTCGCCGTGAACAGCAGCCGGTCCTTGGCCTGTTCGGGGCCGGAGGCGACGGGCGCGGAAGCGGAGTCCGCGTACCGCCGGGTCAGCGCGGTCAGGGTGGCCTCGGCGGTGGTGGCGCGCCCGGTCAGTTCCAGGTAGCGCTCCTCCACGACCGCCAGTGCCTGCGGCGCGTTCTTCTCCAGGTCCCGCAGCCGGTCGAAGTCCGCCGACTCGGCGTCGAGCCGCCGGTTCGCCTCGGTGCAGCGGGCGACGATCTCGTCCAGCATCCGGCGCCGGGTCGCGTCGTCCTCGGGGTAGGCGTCGTCGAGCTGCTGGCGCAGCCGGAACGCGTGGGTCAGCTCGCTCTTGGCGTACTCCACGGCCTCGGTGAAGGGGCCGACGGCCTCCTCGCCGAACTGCGCCGAGGCGAAGCCGAGTTCCTCCGTGCTGGTGCGGACGGCGTCGTCGGTCTCCACCAGCAGGGTCTTGGCCCTGCCGTCCAGTTCCGGCAGCGGAAGCCGGTCCGGCGCGCCTTCGGGCCAGCCCGGCCCGGTGGTCGTACCGCGACCGCCGCCGGCGGCCGCCTTCCGCTTGCGGCGGGTGTACGCGTACGCCACGAGCGCCCCGGCCGCGCCGACCGCGACCACCGGCAGCACGAAGTCCCCGGCGCCGTTCTCGCCGCTCGCCCCGCCACCGGGATCGGCCGGGCCCGGGGTGATGGTGGGCACGGGCACGGGCTGTCCGCCGAGCACCGCGTCGTACCCGTTCGCCGCGCCGATCGCGGCGCCCGCCCAGTCGTTCTGCTTCAGGGCCGGCTCGATGGCCGTCTGCGCGACGGTCGCCAGCTGCTGCTCGGTGAACCCGGAGTCGACGTCGGCCGAATAGGCGTACTGGCGGGCCCCCGTCGCCACGGCCAGCAGGAGGTCGTTCTGGCCCAGCCCGTTCTTCTGCGCGGTGGCGTCGGCCCAGCTCTGGGCGGAGCGCCCGGAGAAGTCGTCCACGTACGCCACGAAGAGCTGGATCCGCCGGTCGGCGTAGAGCTGGTCGAGCGCGGCGGCGACGGCCGCCTGCCGGTCCCCCAGCGCCCCCACCCGGTCGGTGATCTGGCCCTGCCGGGACAGGGTGACGGGGTCCTCGGCCCGCGCGAGCGGCGCCTGGGCAACGCCCCGGCCGCCGAGCGCCAGCAGCGCGGCGGCGAGGGCGAGCCCGGCCCTCACCGCGGTCCTGCTGCGCGGCCCGTTCCTCGTCCTGCTCCTCGACGGAATCACATGGGGGACATTATTGGCGGTTTCACCCTTCCGCACCCGGAGTCACGACAGCGCGACCGCCGTCAGCTCGGGCAGCGGGAGGACGACGCCGTCCCCGTGCAGGACCGCGTCGCGACGGCCGATGCCCGGGTGCTCCCAGTGCCGGCGGGGCTTGCTCCCCCCGACAGCCAGGGCACGCTCGCCGCGGCACGGCGGGACGGACGCCGGCGTCGCCGAGGTGAACCACCGGCGCACTCCGGACAGCCCCTCCAGCCGGGCGTTCCCCCTGGCCGGCGCGTCGGCACCCGGGGCGCTGACCGGTCGGAGGTCCGGCGGGGTGCCGGGATCACCGGCTGCCTCCGGGAGCCAGGGCACCCACTGCACGCCCACACAGCTTACGGCGATCCGGGCCAGCGCGTGCGCCCGCTCGGGGCCCTCGGGGTGCCGGGCCCCCGCCTCTGCGGCCCGCTCCCGGGCGGTCGCCGGATCCAGTGCCGCGGGGCGCCCCTGCGCGAGCCGCCGACGGGCTTCGGCGAGTGCGGCGGTGACCGCGTCGGTCTCCGGGTCGCCGACGTCTTCGAGGTACGTCTCCAGCATGTGGTCCGCCTGGCCGCGCAACCGCTCGGCCCTACGACCTGTCCCTGCACGGCCAGTCCGGCCGCCTGCTCGCGCAGGGCGGCGGCCCGCTGCCGCCTGGCGCGGGAGAAGGCCCGCTCCGCGAGGGCGAAGGCCTCGGCGGCGCCCGCCGGATCTCCTGAGGCGGCCCGGTTGCGGGCCGCCCGGGCCAGGGCGAGGGCGTGCGTTCCCGGCCCCCGATCTCCCCGGCGAGGCGCAGCGCCTCGGGCAGGTCCCGCTCGGCGACCGCCTCGATGACCCCGGCCTCGGTGGCCGTGCGCAGTTCCGCGTCGCGGATGGGGCCCAGGTGCCGGTCGACGCCGGCGGAACGGGTACGGGCGGCGGCGACGGCGGCCCTGGCCCAGACACGGTCGGCCGGCCTCCGGTCCCCGAACTCCTGCCGGGCCAGTTCGACCCCGCGCTCGGGGGCGACCGCCGCCAGCGCCTCGGCCACCGTGCGCAGCGGCGCCTCCCGGTTCGAGCCGAACACGGTGAAGAAAGGGCCTGCTGGGCGACGGTCAGCAACTGCTCGGCCCGGGCCGGCGCACGGGCGGAGGTGAGGTCGGCCGGCACGGTCAGCAGTCCGGCGATCAGGGCCCCGTCGCCCTCGCCCCCGGTCCAGGCGCAGAGCTCGGCATCGGCCAGCAGCCGGCCCGCCAGAGCGGAGCCGAAGCGCGGCGGCGTCCGCGGCGACGGCCGGGGCCCGTACGCGCTGCTCCGCCGGGCCGGACGCGGCGCGCGCCGCGCCCTCCGCCTCGCGCAGCAGCTCCCGTACGCACTCCCGGGCGGGCTCCGTCGCGTCAGGGGCCCCGGCGCCCGCGGCGCCGGGGCCGACCACGGTGGGTACGTAGGCGGGAGCGGCGCCGCCCGCCCCCAGCAGCCCCTGCAGAGCCACCGCCACCGCCGCCGCCGCCGACTCCGGCCGGTCCGCAGGCGCCTTCGCCAGCAGGGCCAGGACCAGCCGGTTCAGCTCGGGGGAGACGTGGGAGACGTCCAGCTCGCGCGGGGCGTCCTCGATCTGCCGGCGGAGCAGGACGTACGCCGGAAGCGGGCCACCAGCTCGTCGTCGGTCGCCGTCTCCAGCAGCACCTTGACCGCCACGGCCCGGCCCGACGCCTCGTCGTGCGCGCCAGACCTCGCCCATACCGCCCTGCCCGAGCCGCTGGTCCATCCGGTACCGGCCGCCGAGCTGATCCCCCGCCCGCGCGCGTATCCCCCTGACGTCACGTCAACCGACGTGACGTCAGGGGGCATTGTGTACCCCGCACCGACTACTGAGGGTCGGAACGCCGCCGGATCCTGCTCCCGAGCCACACCAGCGGGTCGTACTTGCGGTCCACCGCCCGCTCCTTCAGCGGGATCAGCGCGTTGTCGGTGATCTTGATGCCCTCGGGGCAGACCTCCGTGCAGCACTTCGTGATGTTGCAGTAGCCCAGCCCGTGCTCCTCCTGCGCGGTGCGCTTGCGGTCCAGGCCCGCCTCCGCCGCCGCGTCCAGGGGGTGCATGTCCAGCTCCGCGACCCGCATCAGGAAGCGCGGACCGGCGAAGACGCCCTTGTTCTCCTCGTGGTCACGCACCACGTGACAGGTGTCCTGGCACAGGAAGCACTCGATGCACTTGCGGAACTCCTGCGAGCGCTCCACGTCGATCTGCTGCATCCGGTACGCGCCCGGAGCCACCCCCTCCGGCGGCACGAAGGCCGGGACCTCGCGCGCCTTCTGGTAGTTGAAGGACACGTCCGTCACCAGATCGCGGACGACCGGGAAGGCCCGCAGCGGGGTGACCGTGATCGTCTCGGACCGCTCGAAGGTGGACATCCGCGTCATGCACATCAGCCGCGGCCGGCCGTTGACCTCCGCACTGCACGAGCCGCACTTGCCCGCCTTGCAGTTCCAGCGCACCGCGAGGTCCGAGGCCTGCGTGGCCTGGAGCCGGTGGACGATGTCCAGGACCACCTCCCCGTCGTGCACCTCGACGGTGAAGTCCCGCAGTTCCCCGCCCTCCGCGTCGCCCCGCCAGATCCGGAAGCTCGCGTCGTACGTACTCATTCGTACAGCTCCTCTTCGGCGAGGTACTTGACCAGCTCTTCCTTCTCGAAGAGCGCGAGCAGGTCGGGACGGATGGGCTCGGTGCGCGTGCGTACGAGGGCGATGCGGTCGGCCGCCGGGTCCGCCGGGGGCGGGTCGACGGGGCGGCACAGCAGGTTCACCGGGCGCCAGGTGCGCTCCATCGACGGGCAGTCCTCGCGGGTGTGCCCGCCCCGGCTCTCGGTGCGCTCCAGGGCCGCGCGCGCCACGCACTCGCTGACCAGCAGCATGTTCCGCAGGTCCAGGGCCAGGTGCCAGCCCGGGTTGAACTGACGGTGCCCCTCGACCCCGGCCCGGGCGGCCCGTACGCGCAGGATCGCGAGCTTCTCCAGCGCCTCGGCCATCTCGCCCTCGCGCCGGATGATGCCGACGAGGTCGTTCATGGTCGTCTGGAGCTCCTGGTGGAGGGTGTACGGGTTCTCCGCGCCCTCGGCTGCGTGGAAGGGGGCCAGCGCCTCCGCGGCCGCCGCGTCGATCTCCGCCTGGGAGACCGCCGGCCGCTCACCGATGGCCGTGGCCTGCTCCGCCGCGTGCAGTCCGGCCCGCCGCCCGAAGACCAGCAGGTCGGACAGGGAGTTCCCGCCGAGCCGGTTCGAGCCGTGCATCCCGCCCGCGACCTCGCCCGCGGCGAACAGCCCCGGCACCCCGACGGTGGCCGCGGTCTCGGAGTCGACCGCGATCCCGCCCATCACGTAGTGGCAGGTCGGGCCCACCTCCATCGGCTCCGCCGTGATGTCCACGTCCGCCAGCTCCTTGAACTGGTGGTACATCGACGGGAGCCGCCGCCTGATCTTCTCGGCGGGCATCCGGGTGGACACGTCGAGGAAGACCCCGCCGTGCGGGGAGCCGCGGCCGGCCTTCACCTCGGCGTTGATGGCCCGCGCCACCTCGTCGCGCGGCAGCAGCTCGGGCGGGCGCCGGTTGTGGTCCGGGTCCTCGTACCAGCGGTCGCCCTCCGCCTCCGACTCGGCGTACTTCTCCTTGAAGACGTCGGGGACGTAGTCGAACATGAACCGCTTGCCCTCGGAGTTGCGCAGCACCCCGCCGTCGCCGCGGACCGACTCGGTGACGAGGATGCCCTTCACCGACGGGGGCCAGACCATGCCGGTCGGGTGGAACTGCACGAACTCCATGTTGAGCAGGGGCGCGCCCGCGAGCAGGGCCAGGGCGTGCCCGTCGCCGGTGTACTCCCAGGAGTTCGACGTGGTCTTGAAGGACTTGCCGATCCCGCCCGTGGCCAGCACCACGGCCGGGGCCTCCAGGACGAAGAAGCGGCCGGACTCGCGTTCGTAGCAGAAGGTCCCCGAGACCCTCTGCCCGTCCTTCAAGACCCTGGTGACCGTGCACTCCTGGAAGACCTTGAGCCGGGCCTCGTAGTCCCCGTGCTCCTTGAAGTCCTCCTGCTGGAGCGCGACGATCTTCTGCTGGAGGGTGCGGATCAGCTCCAGGCCGGTGCGGTCGCCGACGTGCGCGAGGCGCGGGTACTCGTGGCCGCCGAAATTGCGCTGGGAGATCTTCCCGTCGGGCGTCCGGTCGAAGAGCGCGCCCCAGGTCTCCAGCTCCCAGACCCGGTCCGGGGCCTCCTTCGCGTGCAGTTCCGCCATCCGCCACTGATTGAGGAACTTGCCCCCGCGCATGGTGTCGCGGAAGTGCACCTGCCAGTTGTCGCCCTCGTTGACGTTGCCCATGGAGGCGGCGATCCCGCCCTCCGCCATCACCGTGTGGGCCTTGCCGAAGAGCGACTTGCAGATCACGGCGGTACGGGCGCCGCGCTCACGGGCCTCGATCGCCGCGCGCAGCCCGGCGCCGCCCGCGCCGACCACGACCACGTCCCACTGCTGCCGTTCCACTTGAGCCATCTCAGAAGATCCTCGGGTCGGTGAAGGCGCCGCTGGCCAGCAGGTACACGTAGAAGTCACACAGGGCCACGCTGATCAGGGAGGCCCACGCCAGCTGCATGTGGCGGGTGTTGAGCCGGCTGACCCAGCCCCAGAGCCGGTAGCGGACCGGGTGCTTCGAGAAGTGCTTGAGCCGGCCGCCCATGATGTGGCGGCAGGAGTGGCAGGACAGCGTGTAGGCCCAGATCAGCGTGATGTTGACCAGGAACAGCAGGGTCCCGAGGCCCATGTGGCCCCACTCGTAGTGCTCGTCGCGGAAGGTCAGCACGGTGTCGTACGTGAGGATGCCCGCGACCGGGACCGCCGCGTAGAAGAAGTACCGGTGGATGTTCTGCAGGATCAGCGGGAAGCGGGTCTCGCCGGTGTACTTCGTGTGCGGTTCGGCGACGGCGCAGGCGGGCGGCGAGGCCCAGAAGCCCCGGTAGTAGGCCTTGCGGTAGTAGTAGCAGGTCAGCCGGAACCCGAGCGGGAAGATCAGGATCAGCAGCGCCGGGGAGAGGCCCCACCAGCTGCCGAAGATCTCCCAGTTGGGCCCGCCCTTCATCGGGACGCAGTTCTCCGCGAGGCACGGGGAGTAGAAGGGCGACACGTACGGGGCCGCGTAGTAATCGGCGTTCGCGAAGGCCCGCCAGGTCGAGTAGACGATGAAGGCGAGCAGCCCGGCCGCGGTGACGGCGGGGGAGATCCACCACCGGTCGGTCCGCAGGTGCCGGGCAGCGATCGCGGCCCGGGAGGCGTCGTGGACGCCGCCGGGCCGCTGCTGGGGTGGTTGTGTTCCTGTGGCCAAAGAGAACTCCGGGAGGAGTGATGAGGGGTGGCCCCAGGGGGCCCGGCCGCGAGCGGCCGGGCCGGATGGGGTGTACGGGGGTCTGTGGGTCGCCTGCGCCGGTCAGGGCGCGCGGCGGTCGCGGGCGCCGAGGCCCTCGTCGTCCGAGTCGGTCCACAGCGAGCTGTCGTACGGGGTGTCCGGGACCGGCACCATCCGGGACGGTGCCGGCGGGGACGCCGGCGTCGAGCTCCCGGGCTTCTGCCGGCCGGCCCGCTGCTCCAGCTGCTCGACCTTGCGCGTGAGCTCGTCGAGGTTGCGCCGTACGGCACTCAGATCGTCTTGCAGGGACATGATTTGCCCTCACTTCCGCCATGGTGCGGTGGCAACGCTCATGTGCGCCTGCGAGTGTCGCGCTTCCCGTCCCCCGTTGTGAAGGGACGTGCAGCGATTGCGGGCGCGCAGGCGTGAACCGTGCGCCCCTCCCTACCCCCATTGTCATCCCTCTCCCGGGGGAACGCCCCTTCGGCGCGCAAGCCGGATTGGTCCGCACGGGTGGGGTTCGCGGCGTGGCGAGAGGCGGCTGCGAAGGGTGCGGTGGACCGTCGATTTCAGTGGGATCCGGCAACCGGTGTGATCAGCTCCATATACCGCCGAACGTGATCATGCTTCCCCCACGCCCCGCCCCGGAGGTACCACCCATGTCCCAGCGAAGGCGCAGGTCCTTGGCGCTCCTGACCTCGGGAGTCCTCGCACTGCCGCTCCTCACGGGCTGCGGCGCGGGTGAAGACGAGGGCGGCCCCGTCGCCGCAGGCCAGGACATCGCCACGACCGCCCGCGAGAAGGTCGCGGACGGGGGTGTGCTGCGCTGGGCCGTGGACACCCTGCCGGACACCCTGAACACCTTCCAGGCCGACGCGGACGCCACCACCAGCCGCATCGCGGGGGCCGTGCTGCCGCAGCTGTTCGTGCTGGACGCCAAGGGCCGCCCCGTGGCCAATCCCGACTACCTGGAGAAGGCCGAGGTCGTCGAGCGGGAGCCCAAGCAGGTCGTCCTTTACAAGCTGAACCAGCAGGCGGTGTGGAGCGACGGACGCGAGATCGGCGCCGCGGATTTCGTGGCGCAGTGGCGGGCCCTGAACGGCAAGGACTCGGCCTACTGGACGGCGCGCAACGCCGGCTACGAGCGGATCGAGAAGATCGAGAAGGGCAAGACCGACCTGGAGGTCAGGGTCACCTTCGCCAAGCCGTACGCCGACTGGCGCTCCCTGTTCAGCCCGCTCTACCCCAAGCAGGTCACCGGCACCCCCGACGCCTTCAACGAGGGCGCCCGCGGCGCTCTGAAGGTCACCGCCGGACCCTTCGCCCTCGGCGCGATCGACAAGAAGACCGGCACCGCGGCCCTCACCCGCAATCCGCGCTGGTGGGGCCGGCAGGCCAAGCTGGACACGCTGGTCCTGACGGCGGTGCCGCGGGCCGAGCGTCCGGCGGCGCTGGCCGCCGGGAAGCTCGATCTGGCCGAGATCGACCGCACCGGGGCCGACCGGATCGCCCTGGCGCGCCGGGACGCCGCCGCCAAGGGGGCCGCCGGCAAGGGCGGCGCGGGGGCGGGCGGCGCCCCGGCGCACGGCCCGGGAGCCGCGCTGACCCCGGCGCAGGCCACGCTGTCGTGGGCGGTCGCCTTCGGGGCGGACGAGGACAAGGCCATGGCGGAGAAGGAGAGCCGCGACAAGCACGTCGCGGCGGTGAAACGGTACGCCGACGAGCAGACGGCCCTGCGGAACTTCACCGTCCGCAAGTCCCTGGAGCCCGCCTACACCCAGCTCGCCATGAACGGGGCCTCGGGCCCGCTGGCCGACGAGCGCGTGCGCCGGGCGATCGCCCGGGCGCTGGACCGCAAGGCGCTGGCCGAGCTGGTGCTCAAGCCGCTCGGCCTGCCCGCGCAGCCCGTCGGCAGCCACGTGGCGCTCGCCGGGCAGCGGGCGTACGCCGACAACAGCGACGCCCTCGGCGGCCAGGACGCCCAGGCGGCCCAGGCCCTCCTCGCGGACGCGGGCTGGCGCCGGGGCGGCAAGATCACCGAGCCGGCGGGGGCCAAGGCCGGTCCGGAGAGCGCGCCGCAGGACGACGGCAAGTCCCCCTCGGGCCCGGGCACCGGAAACGACGGGCTCTACATCGTGGGCCAGGACGACGAGGCCAACGGCGACCTGCGCTCGGCCGCAGGACAGCCCCCGCAGGCCCCTCGGG
>NZ_JARAYQ010000292.1:0-9503 GCF_033794505.1 Streptomyces sp. MB09-01
GCACGTACCTGCGGAAGGACTCCTTCACGCCCCACGTCAGCTTGCCGCTGAGGACCTTCTGCACGCCGCGGCCCACCGCTCCGGCCGACGGCGTGCAGAAGGTCCTCAGCGGCAAGCTGACGTGGGGCGTGAAGGAGTCCTTCCGCAGGTACGTGCTGGGCGCCGGCTCGATCACCCCGGCCGGCGGGGCCGCCAAGAACGGCGACCTCTACGACTTCGCCTTCGGCAAGGGCGAGCTGGACGTCAAGAAGCAGAAGCTGAACGCCTCCTTCGAGGGCAACCTCCGCTTCCAGTACGCGGCCCACGGCATCGACATGACCTTCGCCGGCCCCCGCGTCGACGCCACCGGCAAGAGCGGCACCCTGTACCTGGACGTCAAGAACGCCTCCGGCAGCAAGACGGCCGTCCCCTTCGCCACGCTCGACCTGTCGAAGACCGACTACAAGACCAAGAACGGCGTGCTCGCCCTGAACGCCGTCCCGGCCGCCTTCACCGCCGAGGGCGCGGCGGCCTTCGCCAACGACAGAACCGGCTCCCCGTACAAGGCGGGCGACGCGATCGACCCGCTCACCTTCTCCGTGGCCGTGGACAAGGACGCCACCCTGCCGACGACCACAGGCGGCACCACCGGCGGTACGGGCGGTACGAGCGGCACCGGCACCACCGGCGGTACGGGCGCCGCCGTGGGCGGCGGCTCCCTCGGCGGCAACCTCGCCGACACCGGCGCCGAGATCCCGGCCACGGCCCTGCTCACCACCTCCGGCGTGGTGATCGCGGCCGGCGCGGGCGCGATGTTCCTCGCGCGCAGGCGGCGCACGGCCCAGGTCTGAGCCGTGCTTGAATTCCCGCGTGAACGATCTCGACGTGCTGAAGGTCTTCTGCGCGGGTGACGGCCGGTACGGCAACCTGCTCGGTGTCGTACGCGACGGCCGGACCTGCCCCGACGACGCGTCCCGGCAGGCGCTGGCCGCCGAACTCGGCTACAGCGAGACGGTGTTCGTCGACGACCCCGAGCGCGGGGTCGTCGACATCCGCACCCCCGGCACGAGGATGTCCTTCGCGGGACATCCGCTGGTCGGGGTCGCCTGGTTGCTGGACATCGAAGAGCTCCAGCCGCCTGCCGGATCCGTATGGGCCCGGGACGACGGGGAGTTCACCTGGATCACGGCCCGCCCCGAGTGGGTCGAGGGCAAGCGCACCGAACAGTACGGATCCGTCGCCGAGGTCGAGGCGCTCCCGGCCCCGCCGCCGGGCGAGGGCTGGCTCTACGCCTGGGCCTGGGAGGACGAGACCGCGGGCCGCGTGCGGGCCCGCGGCTTCCCGCGCCGCCCCGACGGGATCATCACCGAGGACGAGGCCACCGGCTCGGCGGCGATCCTGCTGACGGCCCAGCTGAACCGCGCCCTGAACATCACCCAGGGCGCCGGCTCCCAGATCCTCACCGCCCCCGGCCCCGACGGCACCGTCGAGATCGGCGGCCGCGTCCGCTTCGCCCGGGCGGTGACACCGGCCGCCCCCCAGAGGTGATCGTTCGCCTTGAGGCTGGGGAGATCGCGGCCGAGGAGGACCGGGTGGGCGAGGCGGGGGACCGGGTCCCGGTGGAGAAACCTGCGCGCGGCTGACCGAGCTGACGGGGGAGCAGCTCCGGACGCGCAGGAGCAGGGGAGTGCCCGACCGCCGGGAGCACCAGGGCGTCGAGTACGTTCCCTTCCGCTCGGCCGAGGTGACCCGCCACCTGCTGCGCCCCGACCGGGGCCACCGCTGGGCGCCGGTGGCCCCGGCCCTGTTCCACCTCGCCCTGGTACACGTGCACCGCAGGGTGGAACGGGCCGAGGCGCCGGCCCTGCGCCGGCTCCTCCGGTCCGCTGGGCCGGCCCCGCCGGGGCTACGCGCTGAGCCGGAACTCCTCGCCCAGCTCGCGGAAGACCGCGCCGTTGAAGTCGAAGGCGCGCTTGCACTCGTCGATGATGCGCTGCTTCTCCAGGTCGTCCGCGGCGATCGCGTCCAGCAGCTCGCGGTAGGTCCGCTTGAAGGCCGCCGGGTTGGAGATGTCCGCGAACACGTAGAACCGGACGCCGTCGCCCTTGCGCTCGAAGCCCCAGGTGCGCTCGGCCTTGTCGCGGATGATCTGGCCGCCGGAGAGGTCGCCCAGGTAGCGGGTGTAGTGGTGGGCGACGTACCCGCCCGGCCATTCGGCCGCGCACTCGGCCACGCGGGCGGCGTACGCCTGCGTCGCGGGCAGCGCCACCACGTTCTCCTTCCAGTCCGGGCCCAGCAGGTGGGCGAGGTCGCGCTCGATCTCGGCGACGCGCATCAGCTCGGGCTGGATGAACGGTCCCGCCACCGGGTCGGTCCTGAGGGACTCGGCCGCATCCTCCAGGGCCCGGTACACGAACCACAGCTGTTCGGTGTAGCGCGTGTACGCGTCCACGCCGAGCCGTCCGCCGAGCAGGTCGCTCATGAAGGTCGACGTCTCGGCCTCGGTGTGCTGCTCGTGCGACGCGACGCGGATGACCGTAGAGAAGGCGTCCAAGGCGGACCTCCAGGAAGAGGAAACAGGCGTGGCGGCAGGGCCGCCACGCCTGATACTCCTACTTAGGCATGCCTAAGTCAATGTGTTCCCGACGTCCTGTCGGTAAAAGAATCCGCCTGGCGGATCCGCCTGGTGGATCGGCTGGGATCCGGCCGGGATCCCGCCAGGGCCCCGGCTACGGCAGGGTCAGGATCTCCGCCCCCGAGTCCGTCACCACCAGCGTGTGCTCGAACTGCGCGGTCCGCTTGCGGTCCTTCGTGACGACGGTCCAGCCGTCCGCCCACATGTCGTACTCGTGGGTGCCCAGGGTCAGCATCGGCTCGATGGTGAAGGTCATGCCGGGCTCGATGACGGTCGTGGCGTGCGGGCTGTCGTAGTGCGGAATGATCAGGCCGGAGTGGAAGGAGGAGTTGATGCCGTGGCCGGTGAAGTCCCGGACCACGCCGTAGCCGAAGCGCTTCGCGTACGACTCGATGACCCGGCCGATGATGTTGATCTGGCGGCCCGGCTTGACGGCCTTGATGGCGCGGTTCAGCGCCTCGCGGGTGCGCTCGACCAGCAGCTTCGACTCCTCGTCCACCTCCCCGCACAGGTAGGTGGCGTTGTTGTCGCCGTGCACCCCGCCGATGTAAGCGGTCACGTCGAGGTTCACGATGTCGCCGTCGCGCAGCACGGTGGAGTCCGGGATGCCGTGACAGATGACCTCGTTCACCGAGGAGCACAGCGACTTCGGGAAACCGCGGTAGCCGAGCGTCGAGGGGTAGGCGCCGTGGTCGCACATGTACGCGTGGGCGACCCGGTCGAGCTCGTCGGTGGTCACCCCCGGCGCGATCAGCTTGGCGGCCTCTTCCATCGCCTGGGCGGCGATCCGGCCGGCGATGCGCATGGCCTCGATGGTCTCGGCCGTCTGCACCTCCGGTCCGGTGTACGGAGTGGGCGCGGGCCTGCCCACGTACTCGGGCCGGCGGATGTTTCCGGGAACGGAACGGACGGGAGAAAGCTCGCCTGGTACGAGCAGCGACTGGCCAGACATGCAAGCGAGTGTATCCAGCGGGGATGGGGCAGCATGGCGGCAGAGAGCGGTAACGAGAGGAGCCTGACAACGATGGCCCTGTTCAAGAAGCGCCAGGTGGGCAAAGCGGGCGAGTGGTACTACTGCCTGGTCCACAACAAGGTCGAAGAAGGCCCCGAGTGCCCGGCGAAGGACCGTTTCGGCCCGTACGAGACGCCCGAGGCGGCGAGCCATGCCATGGAGACGGCGCAGGAACGCAACCTCGAGTGGCAGAACGACCCCAAGTGGAACGACAAGACCCGCGAGGAAGAGGAGGGCACGCCCTCCTGACGGCCCGGGCCACCGGCGGCCGGGCGACCGCCCGCGGTCCCGGCTACCAGCGGCTGGGCGGCGGCGCGGTCAACTGGTCGGCCAGCCGCGCCAGCCGGTCCCGGAAGCGCCGCGGCCCGCGCTGCGCCGGCAGGCCGTTCTCCCCGGCAGCCGCGCTGACCAGGTGCTGCACCGTGTCCAGATCCAGTTCGGCGCCGGCCTCCGGCACCGACAGCACCTCGTGCGCGAGCGTGCCCAGATCCGGATCCCCGCCGTCCAGGGACAGGACCGTCGCCCCCGCCCGCCGGGCCTCGTGGACGCGCTCCAGCAGCCCCTCGCCCGGCTCCCCCGGCGCCACCACCAGCAGCGTGTGCCCGCGCCGGGCCGCCGCCAGCCTGCCCAGCCCCACCGACAGGTGCGGGGGCTCCCCGGGCCGCACCCGGTGGCGTACGAGCGTGGGCGCCAGCTCCGGCAGACCCGACCAGGCGGCCTCGTCCACCAGGTGCGCCGCCAGGTGCCAGGGCTCGTAGCCCTCCGTCCCCACCAGCAGCAGGTTCCCGCCGGCCGGTACGACGGACCGGCGCAGCGAACCGGCGAAGCGGCGGGCGGCGCCCGGCCACTGCGTACCGGCGAGCACCTCGCGCAGCAGCGCGACCCTCACGGCATCCATATCGGGCATCCTGCCGCATGGAGGGGACCGGGGGGAGCGGCACGGGAGCGTTCCCTTCCCTTCGACTGTGGGCTACCCGGCAGTACCCTCGCCCCCATGACTTCCTCAGACAGCACGCAGAAGCCGCCGGTCAAGGACCCGTGGGAGCTGCCGGACGTGTCCGGCCTCGTCGTCGGCGTCCTCGGCGGCACCGGCGACCAGGGGCGGGGCCTCGCCTACCGGCTCGCCAGGGCCGGCCAGAAGGTGATCATCGGCTCCCGCGCCGCCGACCGCGCCCGGACCGCCGCCGAAGAACTGGGCCTCGGCGTGGAGGGCGCGGACAACGCCGAGTGCGCGCGCCGCAGCGACATCGTGATCATCGCGGTGCCGTGGGAGGGCCACGCCAAGACCCTCGAAGCCCTGCGCGAGGACCTCGCGGGCAAGCTCGTCGTGGACTGCGTCAACCCGCTGGGCTTCGACAAGCAGGGCGCCTACGCCCTCCAGGTCGAAGAGGGCAGCGCCGCCCAGCAGGCCGCGGCCCTCCTCCCCGACTCCCGCGTCACGGCGGCCTTCCACCACCTCTCGGCCGTCCTGCTCCAGGACGAGTCGATCGACGAGATCGACACCGACGTGATGGTCCTCGGCGAATCCCGCGCCGACACGGACACCGTCCAGGCCCTCGCCGCCCGCATCCCCGGCATGCGCGGCGTCTTCGCGGGCCGCCTGCGCAACGCCCACCAGGTCGAATCCCTGGTCGCCAACCTCATCTCCACCAACCGCCGCTACAAGGCCCACGCGGGCCTGCGCATCACGGACGTCTGAGCCGCGATTTCCACGGGCACGTAAGCCCCTTGCCGGGGCACGCCCGGCG
This sequence comes from Streptomyces sp. MB09-01, assembly GCF_033794505.1. Classification (NCBI taxonomy): domain Bacteria; kingdom Bacillati; phylum Actinomycetota; class Actinomycetes; order Kitasatosporales; family Streptomycetaceae; genus Streptomyces; species Streptomyces sp. MB09-01. Next base: position 5,375 of record NZ_JARAYQ010000292.1, read on the forward strand.
GAGCGGTCCTGGTCGGGCCGGACCGCCGGGCACGCCCCGTGCTCAGCCCCGCCGGCCGGGGCGCGCCTCGACGGCGCCGAGCTGGGCCACCACACCGTGGTAGAAGCGGTCGACGGCGTCGTCCACGCTGCGGATGAAGCCGGACTCGGTATTGCCCCGGCTGTTGCCCATCCCCTTGATCAACGACAGTCGGAACCCGCTGAGCGGGGCCCCGTCCCTGGGCAGCAGATCGCCCGGTTCGGGGCGCAGGCGTTCCAGGGTGCCGCGCGGCCCGTTCTCACCCTCGACGAGGCTCTGAACGTGCAGATCCGCCGGTGCGTCGGAGAGCAGCCGCATCAGCCGCTTCGCCGCGGCCAGCGGATATGCCGCCTCCGGAGCCGGGATGTCGACGGACGTGCGGACCTTCCCCGTCCGCAGATCGGCGATGACCGCGATGACGGAGCCGGTCCCGTCGACACGAAGTTCCGCGGAGAGCCGGCCCTCCGTGCACAGCCTCCCGGCCGCCGTGACCCGCCGGGCCCGCGGATCACTGCCGCGCCGGGCCCGCTGCACCGGCAGCGCCTTCTGCCCGAGTTCCCCACCGAGGCGCAGGCAGACCTGCCGGATGAGCCGCTCCCAGCTCTCCACGACGTCGACGGCGCGGGCGTCGGCGGGGTCGATGGTCTCGTCGTCGATGCCGTTGCGCACCGGAACCCAGGCCGGGCCCATGTTCTGGAACCCGTGGCACCCCGAGTTCTCGTGCTGCAGGTACTCCAGGAGCTCCTGGAGGAGCCACGCGTGGGCGGCGTTGCCGACGCCCTCGTGGCGGATCAGCATCTGGGCCTGGTGCGCCACCTCGGCCCACGACAGGTGCCACAGGCTGACCTTGTGCTTGCGCCGTCCGTCGACCTTGACGTCGACCACGGCCGCCCCTTCGAGGGCCACGTCGTTGGACAGCGTGATCACCGCCTCGTAGCCGCGGCGCGTGGCGATGTCCATGTACTGCTGGACCTGCTCGGCCTTGAGCGGGTTGCCGTTCGTCTTCGTCTCCACGAGCGCCGTCCACAGCCTGCCCGCGCGTTCCACCCGGATCACACCGTCGGGGCGCTTCGGGGAGTCGCCGTGGGGCAGGGACACCTCGGTGAAGGTCTGCATGCGGCCGGCCGGGGCGCCGAACGCGGCGGTGAGGCGGCGCCCCAGTTCGGGGACCTGGGCCATGACGGACAGCAGGACCGAGGTCGCTCGTACTTCGCGCTCCTTGTCGCTCTTGAGGGAGGGAACCGGGAACAGCCGCGCGGTCGGCCAGGAGTCGTTCTCGGCCAGGGACTTCTTGGCCACCTTGGGCAGGGTGACCTTCTTCGTCGTGCGTGGGCTGCGACCGCGCGTCTGGGCCGGCACGGTGGAGCCGGCGGGTTCCGGCTCCGCGGCGGGGGCGGCGGGGCCGGGAGCAGCGCGATCGGCCGTTGCGACGGGTGGGACCGGTGCGCCGAGCCCGGGCGCCGCCGCCACTCCGGGAGTGTCCGGCTCGCCGGGATCACCGGGCGCGCCCACCTCCTCGGACGCCGGCGGTTCGTCGGCCTCCTCGGTGACGACGATGCCGAAGTCGGTGGCCAGCCCGGCGAGTCCCGTCTCGTACCCCTGCCCCACGGCCCGGAACTTCCACTCCTCGCCCCGACGGTAGAGCTCACCGAAGATGAAGGCCGTCTCCACGCCCGCGCCCTCGATCGAGAAGCCGACGAGCGGTTCCCCGGCCCGGTCCGCGACCGTCATCCGCAGGTCGTCGAGGTCCCCGAAGCGGGCGCCCCCGTACTGACTGGCCGCCACCACGATCCGCGTGACGTCATCCGCAACGGCGGTCAGGTCCACGCTGATGCGGTCTTCGTCCCCGTTGGCGGTGGGCGTCTTTCCGAGGAGCTGCACGCTGCCGTCGGCGGCCGCGGGGTTGTTGTAGAAGTAGAAGTCGTTCTCGCTGCGGACCTTGCCGTTCCCGTCCAGGAGCAGTACGGAGACGTCGGCATCGCCGGCTCCGGAGGTGCTGGTCCAGCCCAGACTCACGACGACCGAACCGGCGTCCTCGCTGAGGGCGGTCAGGCTGACGTTCGCGCCCTTAGGGATCTCCTGCATGTCTTCCCCCCACTCGCCGGCGTCGTCCGTCGCGGGCGGAGCGGGCCGGGATGTTCGTTCTGTCGCGCCCCGGATACGGCGCGTCACTGGCGAACCGTAACGCCGAGCAGCGCAGGAGATCAGGCAAAGGGGAAAACGGGACGACCGCGGTTCGGCGCCGCCCTTACGGCAGCACTGCGGGGCATGGGGGACACTGGAGGGGCTCGACCCCGTTCCGTGTCCCCGAGGAGCTCTTCCCATGCCCCGCCTTGCCGTCTTCGCCGTTGTCGTCTGCGTCCTTGCGGTGGCCGCGGCCGTCGTCGCCTTCGTGGAGGGCAGCTTCCTCGGGATCGTGTGGGTGCTGCTCGCGGGGCTCACGTCCAACCTGGCCTGGTACTACCTGCGCAAGGCGAAGGCCGAGAAGGCCGCGCGGACCTCGTAGGCGGCCGGGCGGGAGCCCGCGTCAGGGGGCCTCGCAGAAGCTGCCGGCGTCCTGCCAGAAGCGGTAGAGGGCGTGGCCGCAGTCCGTCTCCAGGTCCGACACGCCCAGTGCGGACAGCAGGTCGCGCACCACGCCGAAGAAGAAGACGTTGATCTCCGGGATCCACAGCAGCGCGAAGACGGCGATCAGGCCGAACGGCGCCAGCGGCTCCACCTCGCGGCGCACCCGGTGCGACAGCCAGGGTTCGATGACCCCGTAGCCGTCGAGGCCCGGTACCGGCAGGAAGTTCAGGATCGCCGCCGAGACCTGGAGCAGGGCCAGGAACGCGAGCGCGTACCGGAAGGGCATCGGCACCCCGTCGAGGGCGTCCAGCCAGAACGGCGCCGTGCAGACGACGGCGAACGCCACGTTGGTCAGCGGGCCGGCCGCCGAGATGAGGCTGTGCTTCCACCGCCCCCGGATCCGGCCGCGCTCGATGTAGACGGCGCCGCCGGGCAGGCCCAGCCCGCCCAGGATCACGAAGACCACCGGCAGCACGATGCTGAGCAGCGGGTGCGAATATTTCAGCGGATTCAGCGTCAGATAACCCTTGGCGCCCACCGACAGGTCGCCGCCGTGCAGGGCCGTGCGGGCGTGCGCGTACTCGTGCAGGCAGAGGGAGACCACCCACGCCGACGTCACGAAGAGGAACACTGCGAGCCCGGTGCTCGTCGAGTACCCCGTCCACACGGCCCAGCCGGTGACGGCCATGACGGCGAAGACGCCGAGGAATACCGAACTGATCCGCCGCTCGCCGCGGCTGCCCTGATGACCCATGCCGGGAAACCTATCCCGGCCGCCGAAGGGAAAACGGTTCGGGGCCGGGGCGGGGTCCGGGGACAATGGGCCGGTGCGTTACGCGATTCTCGGCACCGCCCAGGCCATCCACGACGACGGGACCCCCGTCGCCGTCGGCGGAGCGCGCCTGCGGGCGCTCCTGACCGCGCTCGCGCTGCGGCCGGGGCGGGTGGTGCCGGCCGCGCTGCTGGTCGCCGAGGTGTGGGACGGCGACCCGCCGGCCGACGCGGTGGCGGCCCTGCAGGCGCTGGTCGCCCGGCTGCGGCGGGCCCTCGGGCACGCGGCCGTGCGCTCCGCGGAGGGCGGCTACCAGCTCGCCGCCGAACGCGAGGACGTCGACCTGTACCGCTTCGAGCGCCTCGCCCGGTCCGCGGCCGAGACGCGGGACCCGGCCGAAGCCGCCGCCCGGTACGAGGAGGCCCTCACCCTGTGGCGCGGACCGGCCCTCGCCGACCTGCCCGACCCGGGCGCGGAGTCCGCGCGCTGGGAGGCCGTACGGATGGACGCGCGCCGGGGCCGGCTCGCGGCGGCCCTGGCCCTGGGCGGGGCCGAGCGGTCCCTGCCGGAGCTGACCGCGCTGTGCGCGCAGCAGCCGCTGGACGAGCCGCTGCAGGCGCTGCGCATCCGGGCGCTGCGCGACGCCGGCCGCCCGGCGGAGGCGCTGGCCGCGTACGACGCCGTACGCCGGGACCTGGCGGCCCGGCTCGGCACGGACCCTGTCCCTTATCCACCAATCCACCCACACGGACACGCACGAAAACCAGAAAC
>NZ_JARAYQ010000293.1:0-9460 GCF_033794505.1 Streptomyces sp. MB09-01
CCGCCCACCCCGGTCGACCGCGAGCTGGAGGACGGGGACGCGCTGGGCTTCGGGGACGGGGCGTACGTCGTGCACGCCCCGGGCCACACGGACGGCAGCATCGGGATCCACCTGCCGGGCCACGGCGTGCTGTTCGCCGGCGACTGCATCGCCGCCGTCGGCCCGCTGATGCTGGGCGTCTTCAACGTGGACCGGGGCCGGGCTGTCGACTCCTTCCACCGCCTGGCCGGGCTCTCCCCGTCGATCGCCTGCTTCGGCCACGGCGGTCCCCTGACGACGGACACGGCGGCCGCGCTGGTCGAGGCGGCCGCCGGAACCCCCGCCTGACGGTTCGAATTTCCCGTCCTCGGACGCTCGCCCGGCGCCGGGCTCAGCCGACCGGAGTGCCCGCCTCCAGGTAGAGGGGGCGGCCGCGCTCCCGGGCGCGCAGGGCCCAGCGCAGGCGTTCGTGACGGTGCGGCGGGAGGAGGCCGGCGGCCTCGGCCTCCGTGACGAAGCGCCAGGCCCGCAGTTCCGGGCCGGGAAGGCGGAGCCTGTCCGTCGCCTCCGGGGAGAGGCGGCCGCCGTCGAAGAGCAGGCGCAGGCCGCCGTACCCGGGGGGCTGCGGGGGCTCCCAGTCGACCACGAGCAGGCCGGGCGCGCGGTCCAGTACGAGTCCCAGTTCCTCCGCGACCTCCCGTACGCCGCCGCACGCGGGTGCCTCGCCCGCTTCGACGACGCCGCCCGGGAACTCCCAGCCGGCCTTGTACGTCGGATCCACCAGCAGCACCCGGTCCTGCTCGTCGAAGAGCAGGACCCCGGCCGCCACCGTCTCCCGGGTGGGCTCCGGGGTCTGCACGATGTCGCAGACCGGGGCCGTCTCGGAGCGGACGGCCTCGGCGATGCGCTGCGCCGTCTCGCGCGGGGTGAGGCTGCTGTTGTCGATGACGTGCGCGTCGCCCGTGAGCCATCCGAGGGCCTGCTGGTAGACCGGGATGTGGTCGTAGGCCCACTGGCGGACCCGGAGGTCGACCTCGTCCGGCTCCCCCGGCTCCTCCCGGGTCGCGATCCGCTCGCGAAGGATCGTTTCCGCAGGGGCCAGGAGCACGTGCCGCACGGCTATCCGCCGCGCCGCGAGCCCGCCGAAGATCTCGTCCCGGTACTCCTGGCGCAGCAGCGTCATCGGTACGACGAGCACTCCGCCCAGCTCCGCGAGCATCGCCGCCGCCGTGTCCACCACCAGCCGCCGCCAGCTCGGCAGGTCCTGGTAGTCGGTGACCTCCGCCAGCCGTTTGGCCGGCAGCAGCAGGCGCAGCGCGTCGCCGATGAACTCCGGGTCGAACAGGGTGCTGTCCGGAAGGATTCCGGCCAGTTCGCGGGCCGTGCTGGTCTTTCCCGCGCTGAATGTGCCGTTGATCCAGACAATCACGTCTACCCCTCTCCCCATGGCTCGTCCGGAGCCCCCAGTGGCTTGCCCGCACCAGCCTGCCACGGAAACCTCACTATCGGCCGAGTGCTTATCCTCAAGGTCACAGCCCTGCCCGAGACTCCGGAGGATTCACGACCGTGCCCCACAACCGCCGCCCGTCCGATCCCCGCTACGGCAACCGGCCGACCATGAAGGACGTGGCGGCCCAGGCGGGCGTCGGCCTGAAGACGGTGTCACGGGTGGTCAACGGCGAGCCGGGCGTCACCCCCGAGACCGAGAAACGGGTCCAAGAGGCCATCGACGCCCTGGGGTTCCGCCGCAACGACAGCGCGCGCGTCCTGCGCAAGGGCCGTACCGCCACCGTGGGCCTGATCCTGGAGGACCTCGCCGACCCCTTCTACGGCCCGCTGAACCGGGCCGTGGAAGAAGTGGCCCGCTCGCACGGTGCCCTCCTCATCAACGGCTCCAGCGCCGAGGACCCGGACCGCGAGCGGGAGTTGGCGCTCGCGCTCTGCGCGCGCCGCGTGGACGGCCTGATCGTGATCCCTGCCGGGGACGACCACCGCTACCTGGAGCCGGAGATGCGGGCCGGTGTGGCCACGGTGTTCGTGGACCGCCCGGCCGGCCGGATCGACGCGGACGTCGTGCTCTCGGACAGCTTCGGCGGCGCCCGTGGCGGAGTGGCCCACCTGATCGCGGGCGGCCACCGCCGGATCGGCTTCATCGGCGACCACCCCCGCATCCACACGGCGGCGGAACGCCTGCGCGGCTATCGCGCCGCCATGGCCGACGCGGGCCTCCCGGTGGCCGGTTCCTGGGTGTCCCTCGGCTCCACCGACCCGGGCCGGGTGGCGACGGCGACGGGGGCGATGCTCACGGGCCCGGACCCGGTCACCGCCGTCTTCGCGGGCAACAACCGCGTGACGGTCACGGTGGTACGGGTCCTCGCGGCCCGGGAGCACCCGGTGGCCCTGGTCGGCTTCGACGACTTCGAACTGGCCGACCTGCTCCGCCCCGGCGTCACGGTGGTGGCCCAGGACCCGGCGGCCCTCGGCCGAGTGGCCACGGACCGCCTCTTCCAGCGCCTGTCGGGCGCCGCCCTCCCGACGACCCGCACCGAACTCCCGACCACCCTGATCCCCCGCGGCTCGGGCGAACTCCCCCCGTTCAGCGGATGAGGGTTCGCAGTACGGGAACGGCGCCACCGGCGGCGGCCAGCCCGGCGAGCACGCCGAGCGCGGCGCCGGAGCCGCCGAGGAAGGTCAGGCCACCGGCCGTGAGGCCGATCAGGATCGCGGCGAGCAGGACGACGGCGGTGTGCAGGGAAACGAACGGCTCGCGGTCCGTCGGGTTCTGAGGTGTGGTCATGACCCGATTGCAGCCGACGGACCGGAGCGTTCCCGCACGGGCGGAACGGATCCGCGCCATCGCGATCACTGCCGAAATCGCCCGGACGTCCCGGGGTGTTCGCTGCTGTTCCGGAAAGTCCGGGACTGTTCGGCGGACCGCGCTCTAGCCTGGCCTTCCGCACGGTGCAGGGGGTGCAGGTGGATTCGGACAGTGGCTTCGAGGAGGAACTGAGCCGCCTCGCCGGCGACTTGCGTCAACTCCGCATCGAACGCGGCAACCCCTCCTACCGGAAGCTGGAGACCCGTGCGGCGAAGTCCCGGACCGGACTCCGGCTGCCGGTGGCCACGCAGAGCGATGCCTTCCGGGGGAAGCGGCTGCTGGGCCTGGACACGCTGATGGCCCTGGTGCGGATCCTGTACGCCTACGACGAGTACGGCCGGGAGACGACGGTTCCGCCGCACAACTCCCCGCGGCTGGAACCCTGGCGGAGCCGCTGGCGCGACCTGGCCGCTCTCCAGCCGTCGACGCCCGGCCGGGGCCGGGACGCGGCCCCGCCCGCGGCCTCCCAGGCGGCGGATGCGCCGACCGACGCGAAAGCCGATGCGACGGCTGATACGAAGGCCGGGGCACGGGCCGGGGCCATCGCCGCGTACCGGGCCGGCGCGCGGGCGGCTGCCGCCCGCCGGGCCGAAGCCGCCCGGGTACCCCCGCCTCCGATTCTGCCGCTGCCCTCACGGGCCGAGGAGAGCGGCTTCTTCCCGGCCCGGCTGGTGACCTCCCCCGCGAACCACCCCCTCGGTGCGGTGTTCTCCCCCGACGGACGGTTCCTGGCGACCCGGGGCGAGGGGGTGGTGCAGTTGCGGGACGCCGTCCATGGCCGGCCCGTGGGCGAGATCGATGCCGGGGTCCGGAGCGTCAGCACCATGGCGTTCTCGCCGGACGGCCGCCTCCTGGCCACGGGTGCCGACGACTGCACGGCGAGGCTGTGGGACCTGGCGGCCCACGCCGCGGCGGGACCGGCGCTGCTCGGACACGAGGAGCCCATCACGGTCGTGGCCTTCTCCCCCGACGGCAGCGTGCTGGTCACCGCCGCGGACGACGAAAGCGTGCGCAGGTGGGACACGGCCACCGGCGAGCCCGCCGGGCCTCCCCTCATCGGACACTTCGGGGAGGTCGGGGCGCTCGCCTTCCTCCCCGATGGCGGCCTGCTGGCCGCACTCAGGGGCAAGCACGTCATCCGGATATGGGATCTCACCGCAGGAGCGAGCGTCGGCGAGCCCCTCATCGGCCACCGCGGTGCGGTGCACGGGATGGCCTTCTCCCCGGACGGACGCGTCCTGGCCACCGTCGGCGCCGACGGGGCGCGGCTGTGGGACACCGCGACGGGTGCCGCCGTCGCCGGACCGCTCGGCGGGCCCGACCGGTTCACACGGGGAGTGGCCTTCTCCCAGGACGGCCGGCTGCTGGCCACCGGTTGCGACGACGGGATCGTACGCCTGTGGGACCCGGCGACCGGAGCCCCCGACGGGACGCCGCTGACCGGGGACGGTCGGCCGGTCCACAGCGTCGCGTTCGCACCCAACGGCCGCGTGCTCGCCGCTTGCGGCGAGAGCGGAACGATGGTCATCCACCACCTCGATCCGGACGTCGCCTCGCGGGCTCCCTCGCCGCTCGGATCCCGGGCCCTGACCGCGGCCCTGCGCCAGGGACACGCCGTACCCCTCCCCGCCGCGTCGAGCAAGGCCGGGACACCGCTGCGCCGGCTCGCCTTCTCCCCGGACGGCGGCCGGCTGCTGGTCCGCACCGCGGACCGCACGGTGCTGACCTGGGATCCGGTGACCCGCAACCTGTTGCCCGAGGTGCTGTTGCTGCCGGCGGATTCCCCGTGGGGCCTGGAGTTCCCGGTCGAGGGCGGCCCGGCCGGACTGTGGACCCCGGACCTGACCCTGTCCACCCCTCTGATACGGCCCGTTTCGCTCAAGGAAGGCGTCGCGTTCGCCCCCGACGGCCGGTGGGCGGCGATGGTCAACGGGACCGGCCGGATCCTCTTCTGGGACGCCGACGCTGGCCTGGGGGCGACCGCACGGGTGCCCGACGGGGTGTCGGACCTCTACGCCCTCGCGGTCTCCCCCGACGGGCGCACCATGGCCGGTGCGTTCGACGAGAAGGTGGCGCTCTGGGACCGCACCGCCCGCGATGCGTCCGGCCTGGAGCTGGGCGCCCACTGGACCTCCATCCGCACCCTGGCCTTCTCACCGGACGGCCGGCTCCTGGCCACCGGTGACATCGGCGGCAACACCCGGCTCTGGAACCTGCCCGCCGGACCGTCGCGCAGCCTGAAGCTGTCCGGGCACACCGGGCAGGTGTACGACCTCGCCTTCTCCCCGGACAGCCGACTGCTGGCCAGCGCCGGTGCGGACGGCACCGTACAGCTGTGGAACACGCACGCCGGGGAATCCGTCGGCAGTCTGCCGCTGACCGGGCACACCGGCGCCGTCCGGGGCGTGGCCTTCTCCCCCGACGGCAGCCTGATCGCCTCCGCCGGCGAGGACGGGACCCTGCGGTTCTGGGTGCTTCCCGGCCCGCACGAGCCGACGGCCCGGCCCCGGTGAACCGGGGCCGGGCCGCTCACTGCGGCTGGATCAGGCGGTCGCCGTCAGGGTTGCCGAGCGGCGGGGGATGGCGAAGGCGTCCAGTTCCGCGCGGGTCAGGCCGGTCAGGGCGGTGACCTCCTCGGGGCCCACCGCGCCGCAGTCGAGGCCGCGGACCAGGTAGCCGGCCAGGGCCTTCGCCGTGGCGGGCTCGTCCATCACGTCGCCCTCGATCTTGGCGACGTACGCCTTGAGGCGGGCCGCCGCGGTCTCCAGGCCCTCGCGGTAGAAGGTGAAGACGGCCGCGTAGCGGGTCGGCAGGTGGCCGGGGTGCATGTCCCAGCCCTGGTAGTAGGCGCGGGCCAGGGCGCGGCGGGTGAGACCGTAGTGCAGCTTCCAGGCCTCGTGGACCTTCTCGGTGGTGCCGATGGGCAGGACGTTCGTCGATCCGTCGGATACGCGTACGCCGGTGCCGGCGGCCGCGACCTGCATGATCGCCTTGGCGTGGTCTGCGGCGGGGTGGTCGCTGGCCTGGTAGGCGGCCGAGACGCCGACGCAGGCGCTGTAGTCGAAGGTGCCGTAGTGCAGGCCGGTGGCGCGGCCCTGGGAGGCCTCGATCATGCGGGCCACGGTGGCGGTGCCGTCGGAGGCCAGGATCGACTGGCTGGTCTCGATCTGGATCTCGAAGCCGATCCGGCCCGGGCGCAGACCGCGGGAGGTCTCGAAGGCCTCCAGCAGCTTGACGAACGCGGTGACCTGCTCGGCGTACGTGACCTTGGGCAGGGTCAGGACCAGGTTGTCCGGCAGGCCGCCGTGGGCGAGCAGGCCGGAGAGGAAGACGTCGGTGGTGCGGATGCCGCGGTCGCGGACGTTGGACTCCATGCACTTCATGCGGATGCCCATGTAGGGGGCGTTGGTGCCGTTGGAATACGCCTCGGAGATCAGGCGCGCCGCGCGGGCCGCCGCCTGGTCCTCCTCCTCGTCGGAGCGGACGCCGAAGCCGTCCTCGAAGTCGACGCGGAGGTCCTCGATGGGCTCGCGCTGCAGCTTGGCGCGGACGCGGTCGTAGACCGGTACGGCCAGCTCGTCGGAGATGCCGAGCACCTTGGCGAAGGTGGCGGCGTCCGGGGCGTGCTCGTCGAGGGCGGCGAGGGCCTGGTCGCCCCAGGAACGGATGGTGTCCGCGGCAAAGACGTCACCGGGTACGTAGACCGTGTGGACGGGCTGACGGGTGCCGGGGTCGCCCGGGTAGTGGCGCGCGAGCTCCGCGTCCACCGGCGCGAGGGAGGCGCTGATGCCCTCGCTGACCGCGCCTGCGAGGCTCGTCGCCACCTTCTCCTGCTGACCCATCGTGCACTCTCCTCTTTTCCGCTTCACGGAAGCTTAGATCCGCATAGCAGAATTTAGCCACGGGGTTCCGCTCAGTCAATGGTCCCTCCGACGCGTGGGACGAACGACTCGGGGCCGTGCGGTGAGAAACACCACACGGCCCCGGAGAAGCGAAGCTACGAACAGAAGCGCAGGTCAGCCCTTGCGCGCCTTGATCTCGTCGGTCAGCTGCGGGACGACCGCGAAGAGGTCGCCGACCACGCCGTAGTCGACGAGGTCGAAGATCGGGGCCTCGGCGTCCTTGTTGATGGCGACGATGGTCTTCGAGGTCTGCATGCCGGCCCGGTGCTGGATCGCGCCCGAGATGCCGGAGGCGATGTAGAGCTGCGGGGAGACCGACTTGCCGGTCTGGCCGACCTGGTTGGAGTGCGGGTACCAGCCGGCGTCGACGGCGGCACGCGAGGCGCCGACGGCCGCGCCGAGGGAGTCCGCGAGGTCCTCGATGATGTGGAAGTTCTCGGCACCGTTGACGCCACGGCCGCCGGAGACCACGATCGCGGCCTCGGTCAGCTCGGGGCGGCCGGTCGACTCGCGCGGGGTGCGCCCGGTGACCTTGGTGCCGGTGGCCAGGGCACCGAAGGTGACGGCGAGCGCCTCGACGGTACCGGCGGCCGGGGCGGCCTCGACCGGGGCCGAGTTCGGCTTCACGGTGATGACCGGGGTGCCCTTGGAGACGCGGGACTTGGTGGTGAACGACGCGGCGAAGGCGGACTGCGTCGCGACCGGGCCCTCGTCACCCGCCTCCAGGTCGATGGCGTCGGTGATGATGCCGGAGCCGATGCGGACGGCCAGGCGCGCGGCGATCTCCTTGCCCTCGGCGGAGGACGGGACGAGCACGGCGGCCGGGGAGACGGCCTCGTACGCGGCCTGGAGCGCGTCCACCTTCGGTACGACGAGGTACTCGGTGAACTCGGGGGCGTCGGCGGTGAGGACCTTGACCGCGCCGTGCTCGGCGAGCACTGCGGCGGTGGCGTCGGCACCGGCGCCCAGGGCGACGGCGACGGGCTCGCCGATGCGGCGGGCCAGCGTCAGCAGCTCGAGGGTGGGCTTGCGGACGGCGCCGTCCACGTGGTCGACGTAGACGAGAACTTCAGCCATGGGACTGCTCTCCTGCGATTGCGAAGTGTCTGGGGGCTATGGAGGGGTTGGCCGAAGCTCTTAGATGAACTTCTGGCCGGCCAGGAACTCGGCCAGCTGCTTGCCGCCCTCGCCCTCGTCCTTGACGATCGTGCCGGCGGTACGGGCCGGGCGCTGCGCCGCGGCGTCGACCGCGGTCCAGGAGCCTTCCAGACCGACCTCGTCGGCCTCGATCTCCAGCTCCTCCAGGTCCCAGGACTCCACCGGCTTCTTCTTGGCGGCCATGATGCCCTTGAAGGACGGGTAGCGGGCCTCGCCCGACTGGTCCGTCACCGAGACGAGCGCGGGGAGGGAGGCCTCCAGCTGCTCGCTCGCGGTGTCGCCGTCACGGCGGCCGGTCACGGTGCCGTCCTCGACCTTGACCTCGGAGAGCAGGGTGACCTGCGGGACGCCCAGGCGCTCGGCCAGGATCGCCGGCAGCACGCCCATGGTGCCGTCGGTCGACGCCATGCCCGTGATGACCAGGTCGTAGCCGGCCTTCTCGATGGCCTTGGCGAGCACCAGCGAGGTGCCCATGACGTCGGAGCCGTGCAGGTCGTCGTCCTCGACGTGGATGGCCTTGTCGGCGCCCATCGAGAGCGCCTTGCGCAGCGCGTCCTTGGCGTCCTCGGGGCCCACCGTCAGCACGGTGATCTCGGCGTCGTCGGCCTCTTCGGCGATCTGCAGCGCCTGCTCGACGGCGTACTCGTCGAGCTCCGACAGCAGGCCGTCGACGTCGTCACGGTTGACGGTCAAGTCCTCGGTGAACTGCCGGTCGCCGGTGGCGTCGGGCACGTACTTCACACAGACAACGATCCTCAGGCTCACGCCGGCTCTCCTACCGCATCGTCTTTTCTGGTACCGCCTTATGCAGGCAGCATAGGCGCCTTGTCGGGCGGATCCCGGTCGGGGCGGCCCGCGCTCCGAAGGGAATGTTACTCGTCAGTACACAGTGGGTCCCGCCAAGTCGCAAGGCTCGTGAACTGTGATCTGCCCAACGCCGCCCGACCCTCCCAAGCAGGGACGATTCAGTCGCGCAAGGCGTTGAAGCGTCCCTGGTGGTACAGCAGCGGGCGGCCTTCGCCGGCCGGATCCCCGGCGATCGCCTCAGCGATGATCACACGGTGTTCGCCGGCGGGCACCCGTGCCACCACCCGGCAGACCAGCCAGGCCAGTACGCCGTCGAGCACCGGGACCCCGTGCGGCCCCGGGTCCCAGCGGGTGGCCGGGCCGAAGCGGTCGGCTCCGCTGCGGGCGAACAGCCCGGCCAGCTCCCGCTGGTGCTCGCCCAGTATGTGGACGCCGAGGTACTCGCTGTCGCGCACCCCCGGCCAGCTGGAGGCACCCGTGCCGATCGTGAAGGACAGCAGGGGCGGGTCGGCGGAGACCGAGTTGAGCGAGGTCGCGGTGAAGCCCACCGGCCGCCCGCCGTCCTGGGCGGTGATCACCGCGACTCCGGCGGCGTGCTGCCGGAAGACCGAACGCAGGAGCTCGGGCGAGCCGGGGCGGCCGTCGCCGGAACGGGGAGGACGGGGGCTACGGGGGGGGGGGGCGGGGGGGACTGCCGGGGCCGGCGGGGCAGGCATCCGGGTTAGGCAGTTGGCCG
>NZ_JARAYQ010000294.1:0-9315 GCF_033794505.1 Streptomyces sp. MB09-01
CGGTCGTCAGGGGCACAGGGGATCCTAACCGCCGGCCGTCCGGCGCCCCGAAGGGTTATTCCGCGGCTTCACACACCGGCAACAGTCGCCCCATCCGGCCCCGCGGTCCCGCCGCGGATGGCCTCTTGCCGGTAACTCGCCACTATCACCGGACATTTGACTGAATCGACGTACGCTCCTCGCCTCGTGTTCAGCTCATGATGAAAAGACTCGTATGTCCAGGGAGGCGTAGTGATCGAACCTGGCAACAGCACCACGAGCACCGGCACGACGCAGAACACGGTGCGCCCCACCGTCCCCCTCACCGTCGGCGTCGAGGAGGAGTTCCTGCTCGTCGACGCCCGCACGTTCCGGGTGGTCCCCGCCGCCCCGCTGGTCCTCGCGACGGCCGGCGGACTGCCGGGCGAGCTGCACCCCGAGGGCACCCGCTACCAGGTGGAGATATCCACTCCGATAGCCCATTCGGCCGCTTCGCTGCGCGCCGAACTCGCCGCCCTGCGGCGCACCCTCGGCCGGGCGGCCCGCGCCCACGGCTGCCGGCTGCTGGCCGCGCCCTCGCCGGTGGTCGCCGTGGAGGGGCCGCTGCACCTGACCGACGACGAGCCGCGCCAGCGCGAGCAGCACCGCCGCTTCGGCGCGCTCACCGACACGCTGGTCAGCTGCGGCCGCCACATCCACATCGGCACGCTCGACGTGGACACCGCCGTGGCGGTGTCCAACAGGATCAGACCGTGGCTGCCCACACTGATCGCCCTGGCGGCCAACTCGCCGTTCTGGGGCGGGCGTGACACGGGTCACGCCAGCTGGCGGGCGATGGCCTGGTCCGGCTGGCCCTCGGCGGGGCTGCCGCCGCACTTCACGTCCACGGCCCACTTCCGGCGCTCGGTGCAGACCCTGCTCGGCTCCGGGGCGGCCCTGGACATCAAGATGGTCTATTGGGACCTCCGCCCGTCCGGGCACTGGCCGACGCTGGAGATCCGGGCGCCCGACATGTCCCCGAACATCGACTCGGCCATCCTCCAGGCCGAACTGGCCCGCGCGCTGGTCTCCACGGCCCTGCGCGAGATCGAGGAGCACCGCCCCGAGCCGGCCGTACGGGACGACGTACTGCGCCTCGCGCGCTGGCGGGCGGCCCACGACGGACTGGAGGGCTTCGGGCTCGACCCGTACACGGGCACGGAACTCCCCGCGGCGGACCTCGCGGAGGCCCTGCTGGACCTGGTCGCACCGGACCTGGCCGCCGCCGGCGACCTCGACCACGCGGCCAAGACCCTGGCCGGCCTCCTGCGCGACGGCTCGGGCGCCCACCGCCAGCGCGCGGCCTTCGCCCGCCGCCAGGACCTGACGGACGTACTGCGCCACCTCGCGGACGAAACGGAGGACTTCTAGCCCGGACCGAGCCCGGAGCGCTCCGTCTCACCCAAGCCGCAGGTGCAATCGTTTCCGCACCTGCGGCTCGTAGTGGGGCGGATGGGACTCGAACCCACGGCCGACGGATTATGAGTCCTCCTGCGATCTTGGCGGCCCTCGTCACTCAACGCGGCTCCGTGCCCTTTCCGCAGCTCAGCTGGGGTGACTGGGGTCAGGTCGCATCGGCCTTTATCGGCTGGTTCCTGTCCTTGCGTCCCCTGCGCGTCCCCAGCCAAGGCGGCGTGATCAGACGACGCACGCAGACCCTCGCGCAGCGGATTCTCCACGGGAGCCGGACAGGTGCGCTTTCACCGCAGCGCCCGTACGGTTCTCTCCGCTTCGTCGACGATGGCCTGCGGGTCGGCTGCTGCGTCGACGGTCCTTCCGGGCTCGTCGGGTCGCAGCGGTTCGAGGGCGGCGTACTGGGAGTCCACCAGCTCGGCCGGCATGAAGTGGCCGATGCCAGCACCGCCGAACTGGCCGTGTCACTCGCCCTGGCATCGCTCCGAGGCATCCCCGACTTCGTCCGGGCCCAGGACGCTGAAGAGTGGCGGACCGGCTTCCGCCCCTCGCTGGCCGACCGCACCGTCCTGCTCGTGGGCTACGGCTCCATCGCCGCAGCGGTCGAGGACCGGATCGTCCCCTTCGAGTGCGAAGTCCTGCGAGTCGCCCGCACGGCGCGTTCCGTTCCCCGCGGGCCCGTCCACGCGCTCGACGATCTGCCCGAACTCCTCCCCCAGGCCGATGTCGTGATCCTCACCGTCCCGCTCACCCCGAAGACGCGTGGCCTGGTCGGCGGGCGCTTCCTCGCCTCGATGCCGGACCACTCCCTGCTGGTGAACGCCTCCAGAGGTGCCGTGGTGGACACGGACGCCCTGCTCGCCGAGCTCACGGCCGGCAGATTGAGCGCGGCCCTCGATGTCACCGACCCGGAGCCACTCCCTTCCGGGCATCCCCTGTGGCACGCGCCCAACACGCTCATCAGCCCTCACGTCGGAGGCAACAGCTCGGCTTTCCTGCCTCGGGTACTCCGTCTGATCCGCGCCCAGATCCTGCGCTACATCGAGGGAGCACCGCTGGGGAACATCGTGCTGGCCCGCAAGGCCTGACCCGGATCCCTCGCAGTTCCCGTGGGGCGGTCACGTCGGGGAGCGGCCGACGCCCGCATGTCGGTTCGATGTCGCTGTCCGGTGGCGGCAGCGTGTCCCACCGCCAGAGTGTTGTCGTGATGTCATCCGTGACAGACCGGCCGGCGGAGCCGTATCGCCCGCGAAGGTCCGCTCTCATCCTGCTGCCCTGTCCGGGTGCCCGCCACGCGGCGAGAACACCCCGCGCACACGGGCCCGATGCGCGATTGGTCGACGGTGGCGGGCGGCGTACTCATCGGGCCCCCGCGATCGCGCCGGCATCCGTGGTACCCGCGTCCCGGAGCTCGCGCTTGAGGATCTTGCCGGTGGCGTTGGTGGGCAGGACGGCGAAGAACTCCACCAGGCGGGGGTATTTGTAGCCCGCCATCTCCTCCTTGCACCAGGCGATCAGCTCCGCCTCGGAGAGCGTCGCGCCCGGGGCGAGGACCACGCATGCCTTGATCTCCTCACCGTGGCGCTCGTGCGGCATGCCGATGACGGCCGCCATGCTCACAGCGGGATGGGTGAGGAGCACCTCCTCGATCTCCCGTGGGTACACGTTGAAGCCCCCGCGGATGATCACGTCCTTGGCGCGGTCGACGATGTAGAGCCACCCGTCGGCGTCCCGACGGGCCAGGTCACCGGTACGGAACCAGCCGTCGCGCATCACGTCGGCGGTCGCCTCGGGCCGGTTGAAGTAGCCCTTCATCACGTTGTGTCCGCGGATGACGATCTCGCCGATGGCGTCGGCACCCTGCACCGGGGCCCAGTCCTTGCCGACCAGGTCCACCTCCACGCCCCAGACCGGACGTCCGATGGAGCCCGGCCGGACCTTCTCGCCGCGCGGCGAGAACGTGGCCGCCGGGCTGGTCTCGGAGAGGCCGTACCCCTCCAGAATGGTGACGCCGAACCGCTCGGCGAACCGGCGGTGGATCTCGACCGGGAGTGCCGAGCCCCCCGAGCCTGCCATCCGCAGGTTCCTGGCGATCTGCGGCAGGTCCACGTCGGGCGCTTCTTCTTCGAGCAGGGCCCAGTACATCGTGGGGACGCCCGCGAAGAAGGTGACGGCATGGCGCTGCATCAGGGCCAGGGCCGCCCGGGCGTCGAAGCGCGGGAGCAGCACCAGCGTCGCCCCTGACGCAAGTCCGGCGTTCATCTGAACGACCTGGCCGAAGGAGTGGAACAGCGGCAGGGTGATCAGATGCACGTCGTGCTCGATCTCGCCGAACAGCTTGTGACAGGTCAGCACGTTGAGCATTACGTTGGAGTGGGTGAGCTCGGCGCCCTTGGGCCGGCCGGTGGTGCCGGACGTGTACAGGATGACCGCGGTGTTCCCGGACTCGGTGGCCACCGTGTCGAAGTCCGTGCTCTGCCCGGCCAGCGCCGCCGTCAGGGTCTCGGCGCCCGTGATCGGGGAGTCCCCGGTGGGGGCGGCGGGCATCAGGAAGAAGTGCTCGCAGCCCGGCGTCTCGCCGAAGCCCGCCCAGCCCTCCTGCCCCAGCGGGAGCTCGGCGCCGCCCTCGAAGCAAAAGTAGGCCTTGGCCTCGGAGTCGGCCAGGTGGTACGCGACCTCCCGGCCCTTGAGCAGCACATTGAGCGGGACGACGACCGCGCCGGCCTTGAGGATGCCGTAGTAGACGATCGGGAACCACGGCACGTTCGGGCAGGACAGCGCGACCTTGTCGCCCGGCACGATGCCGCGTGAGCGGAGCAGGTTGGCCACGCGGCGGGCGGCCGCGTCCAGCTCCGCATAGGTCAGCCGCTGGACGCCCAGCACGACTGCCGTGCGGTCGGGCATGGCACGGGCGCTGTTCTCCAGCACGGCGGCGAGATTGAGCATGTGAGTTCTCCGTGGGGTGTGTCGGTGGAAGCGGCGGAAAGGAGGAATCGGCCACCGGAGCCCGTCGCGTGGATCCCGTGGATCGGCAACGTCACGGCAAGGGCAGTGCGCAGCGGGGCATCCTGATGCGCTGAATCGATGCGTGCACCAGGTGCGAAGGAGTCAGCCCCGCAACGCGGATGCGAGGAGAGCGGGCAGTTTCATCACGCTCGGCGCGGCCGTGAAGCGGGTGACGCGCTCCACGGTGGTCAGAGCGGTGCAGTTGGTGACGAAGTACGGCGGGCGAGGGGAAAGAGACAGGTCGCCCGTGACCAGTCCGCGCGGCGCGGGCGTGAACGGGGCGCGCAGCACGGTCTTCTCGATGTCCTCGAGCATGAAGGCGTTGTGCACGAAACCGATACCGCTGCCGATTTCCTGGCGGGTGTGCCCGGGGTAGGCGCCCCACGGTGTGAAGCCGAGCAGGAAGCCGACCGCCGACCAGCAGTTGACGCCCAGGGTGCCGTAGCGCAGGTCGGCGATCGCGCTGCGTACCGCGTCCCGGTGGGCCTTCTCGGTCCTCGGGTGGACGATGAGAGTGGCGCCGAGCGTGCCGGGGAGGGTGTCGTTGGCGAAGTCGACGGCGTGGCGCAGGAATTCGGCCGGCGTCTGTCCGGGCAGGCGCACGACGCCCAGTGCGCTGCCGAAGACCTCCTCGGTGATGAGGAGGTCGTCGTGGTCGGTGATGTCGGGTACGAGCAGCCGGCAGCCGTCGCCGTGAGCCTCCGCCTGCGGGTGGGCGGCAAGGACGGAGGCGAGACGCCCGGCGGCGCCGGGGTAGTAGTCGGTGCGCGGAGGTAGTTCGCGCAGTACCCGCCGGATCTCTGCCAGGAGCCGCTCGGTACCGTCCCAGTCGCGCGGCAGGACCAGGATCTGGGTGGCGATGCAGTTGTGGCCGGAGTTGTTCATCTTGCTGGTGACGATGTGCTCGGCCTGGAAGCGGAAGTCGGCTTCGCTCCACGGGCCCGGCGCCACGATGCAGGGGCTGACGCCGCCCAGTTCGCTGCTGAAGGGCTTGGTGCTCAACGGGAGGTCATCACGGCGGCGTTGCTCGGCTCCGTCGTCGGTGCCCCAGACGATGGCGTCGTGGGTGCGGTCGCTGCCGGTGACGTGAATGGCGTCGACGCCTTCGTGGCGGGCGAGGTAGGCGCCTTCGTCCGCGCCGCCGTCGACGAAGCGCAGCCAGCCGCGTTCGACGAACTCGGCGAAGACGTACTCGAAGTGGGGGCGCAGATAGTCGTTGACCGGGTTCATCTTGGCGATGACGACCTGGCCCTCGGCGAAGAGCTTGTGCAGGATGTCCAGGGCGGTGATGGCGGAGACGTTGCCGGCGCCGAGCACCAGGGCCAGGGCCGGGTCTGCCTGCCTGCCCCGGTACTCGCCCGCGGCGCCCGCCCGGGTCTGCTCCGCGGTGACGCCGGGGCGTATCCACACCTGGGCCGTGAACCCGTTGAGCAGGAGGGCGTCCCAGCCGGTGGCGGGGAAGACGCCCACGCGGGTGCGACCGTTCTCCTCGTGAACCTTCTTGCCGTCGAGCGGGTCCCTGCCCGCGGCGATCCGCCGCAGCACATGCAGGTACGCCGCGGCGTTCTGCGCCAGGGCCCACGGCCCGCCGATCCAGTCCTCGGCGGCCCACGGCGAATCGGATGCGTACCCCTTCGCGCGGGCACCGGCAGCGGCCAGTTCGCAGGCTCGGGCGACCACGCGAGGCAGCAGCCGCTCCAGGAGGGCGATGCGTTCGGTGAGCGGGGTGGCGGACCAGGACTCGGCGCTGCCGCGTACGGCGGTCACGGTGCGGTCGAGGAAGGAGGTGTCGAGGGCGCTGGTGTTCAACGTCGGTCCTTGCGAAAGGTCGGGAGTGGGAGGGGCAGGGCCTGCTCCGGACGCTGCGCGAGGAGCAGGCACGCGCGTGCGGTCACGCGGACAGCCGGCGGGCGTCGCGGTCCGGGTCGATCAACGTGAGGGCGGCGGCCCCGCTCAGCAGGAGCACGGCGCCGGTGATCAGGACCGCGTGCTGGTAGCCCTCCACACCGCGGGTGTCCACGAGGTGCCCGATCAGCGTCGGGGCGATCAGACCGGCGGTGGTCACCACGGCGTTCATGATGCCCAGGGCACCGCCGCGGCGATCGGCCGGAGCCAGCTCCGTCACCGTGGTGACGGCGACGCTGCTCATCGCTCCGGCGAGCCCGAATCCCGCGACCAGGAGCACGGCGGTCACGGCACCGGCCGGCGCCAGCGGCAGGGCGAGGCATGCCGCGGCGCCGATGAGCAGCAGAACGCCGCCCACCCCGCCGCGGGCCCACCGGCTCGCGGTCCCGCGGCGCAGCAGCCATCCGGTCAAGCCTGCCTGCCCGAGCACCACGACGCCGCCAAGCCCCCAGACCAGCATCAGCACCTGGGTGGACCCGGCCGAGGTGTAGCCCAGCGCGTCGTGGAGGTAGGAGGGGAGCCAGACCAGGGCGAAGGCGATGACCCAGTAGGTGCCGAAGTAGGCGGCCGTGGCACCGATCCAGGTACGGGTCGCGAGGATCCGCCGGTACGGCGTCCTGTGCGGGGCCGAAACCGGCCCGGTTCCCGCCGCCCCTTCACCCCTCCTGTCGCCGGAGCCGGTCGGCGCCGTGGTGTCCGACGCGGTCGCGTAGGGTCCCTCCCCGCCGAAGGGGATCCACAGCAAGGCCCACACGACACCGACGAGCGCCACCGCGGCGACGGCCGAGCGCCAGCCGTGGTGCTGGATCACCCACGTCAGTACGGGAGCGGCGACCAGGACCCCCAGGGTGATTCCGAGGACGATCAACGCCCCGGGCAGGTTGCGTCGGTGGTTGGGGAACCAGGACAGGGTGGCCTGCTGGGCGACGGGGAAGGCGGGCCCCTCGGCAGCACCGAGGAGAACACGTGAGGTGAGGAGCACCGCGAGCCCTCCGCCCACCGCCAGCGGCGCTTGGGAGAGGGACCACAGGACGGCCATCGCCAGCAGCAGCCACTTGGGTCGTATGCGGTCCGCGAGCAGCCCCACCGCGGCACCGGAGATCGAGAACAGCAGGAAGAAGGCGCTGCTGGCGAGTCCGAAGGCCGATGCCGACAGGCCGAGGTCCTGTCGGATCTCGTCCGCGGCCAGACCGAGCACGGACTTGTCGGCGAAATTGATCATCATGAAGACGACGAGCAGCGCGGTGACGGTCCACGCGCGGCGTCTCGTTCTGCTCGGCGCCTTCGGGGGGCCGGCGGGCACGGCGGGTGCGACATCGGTGTCGGTCACAAGGGCTCCGCGGAGACTGGATGGAGAGGGAGCAGGGGCCGGGAGGTCGTTCAGGAGAGCGGGACGCCGGCGATCGCGATGCGCTCCATGACACGGCGCTGCGGGAAGTAGTCGCTGATCGCGTAGTGCTGGGTGGCGATGTTGTCCCAGATCGCGACGGAGCCCGGCTGCCAGCGGAAGCGCACCTGGTACTCGGGGATCCGGGCCTGGAGGACGAGCTCGTCGAGCAGTTCACGGCTCTCGGGGTCGGTCAGTCCGACGATCCGGGTGGTGAAGGGCTCGTTGACGTAGAGCAGCTTGCGCCCGGTGCGCGGGTGACGGACGACCACGGGGTGCTCGACGGCCGGCAGGTTCTCGCGGTGCGCGGCGAGCTGGCTTTCGGTCATCAGGCAGCCCCAGCTAGGCACCCAGTCGTGCACGGCGGTGAGCCCCTCGATCCGGGCCTTCATGGCCTCGGAGAGGTTGTCGTAGGCGGCCGACATGTCCGCCCACATGGTGTCGCCGCCCGCGGACGGGACCTCGACGGCACGCAGGACGGAGCCGAGTGCCGGCGCGGCCATGAACGAGTGATCGCTGTGCCAGATGTTCTCCGTGCCGATGGCCATGGCGTCCTTGGCCAGGCGGGAGACGCCGACGGTGTCCCCCTTGGGGAAGAAGGGGTTGGGTTCCGGCTCGCCCCACAGGCCGGCGAAAGCGAGCTGGGACTGCGGGTCGAAGGCGTGCTGATCGCGGAAGAACAGCACCTTCCACTCCAGCAATGCCTGCCTGATCTCGTCCGCGAGGTCCTCGCCGATCGGGAGCGAGAGGTCGACGCCTTCGATTTCGGCGCCGATGTGCGGGGTGAGCGGGCAGACGTCCAGCAGCAGGTAGTCGGGCTGGGGCATGCCGGGCGCGATGCGATCGAGCGTGCGCTTCCCGTAGTGCATCAGGGGCTTGTCGAGCGCGGGGGCGGGGGTGGTGACGGCGCTGTCCATGAGGCCTCCGTAACGAGGGCAGAAAATCGTTACCGGAAGTATCGTTATTGGGGTGTGCGGAGACAAGGGTCCGTGGGCATCAAAAATCGAGCCGGAAATCCGGGGCGGGAGACCGCTCAGGCGGTTGAGCGCACGGCGCGGCCGACGAGGTCCACCAGCTCGTCCACCAGCGCGGCGTCGGGCAGCTCCTGCTCGACAAGCAGCCGGAAGAGCAGCGGCGCGGCCACCAGGGTCGCCGCGGCCCTGACATCGGTGTCCGGCCGCACTTCACCGCGCGCGATCCCGCGTTCCAGGATGCGCCTGGTCTCGCTCGTGATCCGCTCGGTGTACCCCGCGTACTGGCCCCGCATCGCGCCCGTCTCGGCCGCCGCACCGATCAGGCCCGCGATCAGCCGGTCCGACCCCGGCAGTCGGTACGCCTCCAGACGAGTGGTGAGTACGAAACGGAGCTCCGCGCGGAAGTCGCCCAGATCAGGCACCGACAGGACACCGATACGGGTCTCGGCAGCGGCGATGATCAGGTCCTGCTTGGTCGGCCAACGCCGGTAGATGGCGGGCTTGCTCACCCCGGCCCGCGCGGCGACGACATCCATCGTGACGGCCCCGATCCCCTGCTCGGCGATCAGTTCGACGACCGCGTTCAGGACCGCCCCGGTGACCCGCTCCTCC
>NZ_JARAYQ010000295.1:0-9309 GCF_033794505.1 Streptomyces sp. MB09-01
GTGGTACGCGGGGCGGGCCACCGCCGCCGAGGCCGGTGGCCCGCCCCGCGTACCACGCGCCGGCCCGCAAACCGGTGGAGCACCACATCTCGCCGGTGACCTTCACCCTGCTGACCGCGGCTCCCGCGGTGCTCGCGATCGTCGCGCTGCGCCCGCGCTGACCCGCCCCACCTGAAACCGATCGGGAGTCATCTTGTCGGAATGGCTCGTCCTGTCCCTCGCGATGGCCGCGGCCTGTGCCGTGGTGTTGTCCATCGCCTTCTTCAATCACCGCAGGATCGGCGAGAACGACGATCCGAACGAAACCCCGGACGTCATCGAATACATGACGATGATGATCGGCGTGATCTACGCGATCGTGCTCGGCCTGGCGATCGCCGGCGTCTGGGAGGGGCGCGGCGCCGCCCAGGAGTACGTGCGCCAGGAGGCGCAGGCCCTGCACGAGATCAGTGTCCGCTCCGAGGTCTATCCGGCCGAGGTGCGCAAGAAGATCCGGTCCGATGTCAACGCGTACGTGACGTACGTGGTGGACACCGAGTGGAAGGAGATGGCCGAGCACGGCGACCTCACGGACCGCGGCGGTGAGCTGCTGGAACGTATCCGCCGGGACGTCACCGACTACGAGCCGCAGACCGACCACGAGGGGCAGGCGTACCAGCCGCTGGTCGACCAGGTCGCGGTGGCGGACGACGCCCGCAGTGCGCGCGGCCAGAGCGCCGGGGCCACCATGCCGGGGGTGGTGTGGTTCGGGCTGATCGCGGGCGCCCTGGTGACGGTGGGGCTGATCTTCACGCTGCAGATCAGGCGGTCGTTCCGGGAACTGCTGCTGGCCGGCCTGTTCAGCGCGCTCATCGCGTTCCTGCTGTTCCTGATCTGGGACTTCGACGCGCCCTTCGGGCGGGGCATCGCGGCCACCGCCGAACCCTTCCTCGCGCAGTTCCCGCAGCTGGACCTCGGCGGTTGAAAGCCGTCCGACAGGCGGCGGACCGCGCCCGGCAAACCGGGGACGGGCCTCCCGTCCCCGGTTCGGCCTACGGCCATGCCCCATTCGCCCGTTCCTGATCGCGGGTCACCGCACCCGCACCTAGCGTGGCGGACATCGAGGCGCACGACCCCCCACGTGCGGAAAACCGTTCCGCGGCTGCTCCTCGGGGATCCGGAGACTCAACCATGGGTGCGATACGCAGCTCCGTCACCGTTCTGCTCAGCGCCGGCGCCACGGGCGCCGTACTCGCGCTCGGTGCCCTCGGCGCGTCCGGCGCGACCGCGGCCGAGGCCCGGCAGGTCACCTCGTTCGGCTTCACGCTCACCCCCTCCACCGTGGCCCCGGGCGGGCAGACGGTCCTCGCGGTCAGCGGCTGCACCGCCGCCTACGCCACCGCTTCCTCCGGGGTCTTCGACACCGTGAGCATCGCCCGCGGGCAGACCGTGCGGGTCAACGTGGACCGGGACGCCCGGCGCGGGGCCGTCTACTCCGTCTCCTTCACGTGCAACGGGGAGACCGGGTCGGCCGACCTCACGATCGCGGGCGGCACGACCCTGCCGACCACGAGTTCCACGCGGACCGCCACCGTGACCGCCCCAAGGGCCGTCAACCCCACGAACGCCACCGTCGCCGATTCCGCCCGCGGTGTCCGCGGCGGCCTCGGCGGCAGCGTGGCCGGCATGGATCCGGTGGAGCTCGGCGCGGGCGCCGGACTCGTCCTCGCCGCCGCGGGCGGCACCGCGTACGCCCTGCGCCGCAGGGGCTCCGACCGCAGCCACTGAAGAACCCGCCCGTGTTCCCGCTGCCGGGAGCACGGGCGGGGGACGCCTGACCGGGGAGGCCGACCGGTCAGGCCCGGCTGCGGAGCGGACGGCGGCGGCGCACCACGTGGGCCCCCGCGCCGAGCGCCGCGACGCCGACGAGGCCCGCACCGATGGCGGTCTCGGCGGCGGACGGGCCGAAGGAACCGCCGATGCCGCCCTGCGAGGGGTTGCCTTGCAGGATGGTGAAGCGGTGCGTGGCGACCAGGCTGCTGTCGTTGCACCGGACCGACAGCGTGTGGTGGCCGGGCGAGGCATGGTTGAAGATCCGGACGTTCGCGAAGCCGATCGTCCCGGCGGACAGGTTGGCCGGCGGAAAGTTGCCGTGCGAGGTGACGGTACCGCCGTGTCCGCAGCCCGCCGCGCTCACCTGCATCGTGGATCCCTGGTGCACGGCGTACGGGTTGACCGAGATGTTGCTGGGACCGCCGTTCCCGCCCTGACCACCGGGGTTCTGGTTCGCGGAGGCGAACGGGACACTGAGGCCGATCGCGGCGCAGGCTGCCGCCGTCACGGTTAGAGCGCGCAAGACACGCATGGTGGAACCTCCAGCGGGAAGCGCCCCGGAGCGTCGGCCCCGGATGATCGACGAGAACGCCTCCCACGTCGAACCCTCCGGCCGCCCCGCAAGCTCCGCATTTCCGTCTTTGGGCCGCCCGGTTGAGCGACACGCCGAAGCGCGGACGACGGAACTGACGGATCCGCAGGTCACGACCCGTCAGGCATTTATGTGACGATTACCTGGATGGACGCACCTCTTCCGGCCCCCTCCGGCACCGCGGCCACCCGTTCGCACCTTCCCCCCTCGCCGTCCCGCCGACTCGCACTTAGCGTGCGTGAGGTAGGGCGTCCAGGGGCGGGACAGGAACGCGGGTCGGGACCCCCGCGTCGGGAAGGGAGAACGATGGGCGAGGACGAGACCGGGCAGTCACGCAAACGCTCACCGTGGGGCGTACTCGCCCTGGTCATGCTCACCGGCCTCGCCATGGTGCGCAACGGGGTGGACGTCGGTGGCGGACCGCCCCAGCCCACCGCGGCCTCGGCCGTGGCGGTGACGGCCGACCAGCTGCCGGCGAATCCGCCGCTGCCGCCCGCGGGCATGGAGGTGCTGGAGCACTCGTCGGTGCAGCGCATCCGGATCCCCACGATCAATGTGGACGCGCCGGTGATGACGGTCGGGCTGGACGCGCAGGGCTGGATCGACGCCCCGCCGCCGCAGGACCGCAATCTCGCCGGCTGGTACCTCAACGGCATCTCGCCGGGCCAGCGCGGCTCGGCGGTGATCGTGGGTCACGTGGACAACGCGCAGGGCCCGGCGGTCTTCTACGGCCTGGGCTCGGTCAAGCCGGGCCACCGCATCGAGGTGGCGCGGTACGACGGGCGCACGGCCGTGTTCGAGGTCTACGGCGTGGAGGTCTTCTCCAAGGAGGCCTTCCCCGGAGCCCGGGTGTACGGGGACACCGGGCACCCGGAACTCCGGGTGATCACGTGCGGCGGCGGCTACTCGAAGGCCCGGGGCTACGACGGCAACGTGGTCGTCTTCGCCCGCATGGTGGAGGCCCGCTGAGTCGTCACCGGCCCGGACAGGGCCCGGCTCAGCGGGGCGGCAGCGTCGGCAGGGTCATCCGGTAGCCCCGCGCCAGCAGTTGGGGCAGGTACGAGGAGATCGCCTGGACGCTCTGCGAGCGGTTGCCGCCCGCGTCGTGCGACAGGACGATCACGCCGGGTCCCGCGGCGCCGAGGACCCGGGAGATGATCGTGCCGGTCCCGGGTTCCTTCCAGTCCAGGGTGTCCACGGTCCAGGCGAGCGGCTCCATGCCCAGCTCGGCCCCGATCTCGAAGGCGGCCCGGTTCCACGCCCCGTACGGCGCCCGGAACCACACCGGCGCCTCGCCGACGGTCTGCTGGACGACCTCGCTCGTGCGGCCGATCTCGGAGGCGAGGGCGGGCCGGCTGAGCTTGGGGATTAGCGGGTGGGTCCAGGTGTGGTTGCCGATGACGTGCCCTTCGGCGACCATCCGGCGCAGCAGGTTCGGGTTCTCCGCGGCCATCTCCCCGCAGACGAAGAACATGGCGCGTACGCCGTACCGGGCGAGGGTGTCGAGGATGCCCGGGGTGTAGCGGGGGTCGGGGCCGTCGTCGAAGGTGAGGACCATGGCGCTCGCCGTGGCCGCGTCGGCCGGGAGCTCCAGGATGGGCCGGGTCCGGACGGCCGGCTTCAAGGCGGCGGGCCGGGCCGGTGCGTCGGAGGTCATGGGGCGCAGCCGGTAGGCCTTCTCGGGCAGCCCCTGGGGGAAGGCCGCCCCCGGGGCTCCCGCCGCGGGATTCGGCCCCGGCCCGGCGGCGCCACCCGGCGCACCGCCCGCCCGCGGCATGCCCGGCGTACCGCCCTCGCCGCCCGAGGAGACCAGTCCGGCGGCGGCCGCGACCCCGAGGAAGACGGCGGTACGCAGGAGCGCGCGCCGCCCTACTGTCGGCTCGTCATTTTTCATTATCATTACGTATCAACGACATCGCCGCAGATGTCGAGAGGCGCGGACGCGCCCCGTCCCCGTCACCCGCCCGGACCAGCCGGGCGGCCGGTCAGCCGCGCCGCACCAGGGGGAACGGGAGGGTCTCGCGGATCGTCAGGCCCGTGAGGAACATGACCAGGCGGTCCACCCCGATGCCCAGGCCGCCCGTCGGAGGCATCGCGTACTCCAGCGCGTCCAGGAAGTCGTTGTCGAGCTCCATGGCCTCCGGGTCGCCGCCCGCCGCGAGCAGGGACTGGGCGGTGAGCCGGCGCCGCTGCTCGACCGGGTCGGTCAGCTCCGAGTACGCGGTGCCCAGTTCGGTGCCGAAGGCGACCAGGTCCCAGCGCTCGGCGAGCCGCGGGTCCTTGCGGTGCTGGCGGGTGAGCGGGGAGACGTCGGTGGGGAAGTCCTTGTAGAAGGTGGGCAGTTCGGTCTTCTCCTCCACCAGCCGTTCGTACATCTCCAGGACCACGTCGCCACGGGTGTCCTCGGGAGCGTGCGGCACGGCGGCCCGGTCGCACAGCCTGCGTAGCGCCTGTTCCCCGGTGTCGGCGTCGACCTCCTCGCCGAGGGCCTCGCTGATCGCCCCGTACATGGTCTTGACCGGCCAGGACCCGGAGATGTCGTGGACGACGAGCTTCCCGTCCGCACCCGCCTTGTGGGCGACCGGAGAGCCGAAAGCGGCGGTGGCGGCGCCCTGGATCAGTTCGCGCGTGAGGTCGAGCATCACGTCGTAGTCGGCGAAGGCCTGGTAGGCCTCGAGCATGGTGAATTCGGGGTTGTGCTTGTAGGAGACGCCTTCGTTGCGGAAGGTGCGGCCCATCTCGAAGACCTTCTCCATGCCGCCGACGCACAGCCGCTTGAGGTACAGCTCGGGCGCGATGCGCAGGTACAGGTCGAGGTCGTAGGCGTTGATGTGGGTGCGGAAAGGCCGGGCGTTGGCGCCGCCGTGGATCTGCTGGAGCATCGGGGTCTCGACCTCCAGGTAGCCGCGCTCCAGCAGCCCCTGGCGCAGGGCCTGGACGGCGCTGGACCGGGCCCGTACGACGTCCCGTGCCTCGGGGCTCGCGACGAGGTCGAGGTAGCGGCGCCGGACCCGGGCCTCGGGGTCGGCGAGTCCCTTGCGCTTGTCGGGCAGGGGGCGCAGGCACTTGCCGGTGAGCTGCCAGGACCGGACCACGAGGGAGGGCTCGCCGGCCTTGCTGGCACCGGGCTCGCCGCTCACGAGGACGTGGTCGCCGAAGTCGACCTGGGAGGTGAAGGAGTCCAGCACCTCGCTCCCGCTTTCGTCGCGGGTCAGCATCAGCTGTATGTCCCCGGACCAGTCGCGCAGGACGGCGAAGACCACGCCGCCGAGGTCGCGTACCACCATCACGCGTCCGGCGAGGGTGGCTTGTTCACCGGACCGGGCGCCGGGCGGGAGGCCCTGGTGGGCGGCCTTCAGCTGGGCGGCGGTGTGGGTGCGAGGACGGATTCCCACCGGGTAGGGGTCGGTGCCGGCGGCCCGGATGCGTTCCAGTTTGGCGTGGCGGACGCGGACCTGCTCGGGCAGCCGCTCGGCCGCGGCGAGGCCCGCGCCCTCCTCCCCCACGGCGTCCAGCCCCAGGGAGTCGATGGGGGGCAGCCCTTCGGTGGTGGCGGGGTTGGTGAGTCCCTTGGGGTGGCCGTTGCCCCACAGGGTGCGCAGGCTCGGTACGGAGACGAAGCCCTCGGCGATGCCGGAGGCGAGGCTGACCCGGGCGAGCGAGCCGGCGTCCTGGTAGCAGAGGAACCGCGGGTACCACTCGGGGCCGTACTTGACGTTCGAGCGGTACAGCGCCTCCAGCTGCCACCAGCGGGAGAAGAACAGCAGCAGTTTGCGCCACAGCTTGAGGACGGGTCCGGCGCCGATCCGGCCGCCCTCCTCGAAGGCGGAGCGGAAGACGGCGAAGTTCAGGGAGATCCGCCGGACGCCGAGGCCGGGGGCCGCGGCGCACAGCTGGGCGACCATGAACTCCATGACCCCGTTCGGGGCGGCGCGGTCGCGGCGCATCAGGTCGAGGGAGATGCCGTCCTTGCCCCAGGGGACGAAGGAGAGCAGGGCGATCAGTTCGCCCTGCGCGTCGAAGGCCTCGACGAGCAGGCAGTCCCCGTCGGCGGGGTCGCCGAGCCGGTCCAGGGCCATGGAGAAGCCGCGTTCGGTCTCGGTGTCCCGCCAGCGGTCCGCCCGGTCGACGATGGTCCGCATCTCATCCTCGGAGAGGGCCGAGTGACGTCGGATGAGGGTGGTGGCGCCGGCCCTCTTGACCCGGTTGACGGCCTGGCGGGTGACGCGCATGTCGCGGCCGTCGAGGTCGAAGTGGGCGACCTGCAGGATGGCCTCGTCGCCGAGCTGCAGGGCGCTGAGTCCGGAGCGGGCGTAGGCGGTGGCACCGTCCTCGGAGGCGCCCATGACGGCGGGCTGCCAGCCGTAGCGGCCGGCCACGGCCAGCCAGGCGTCGACGGCCGGGGTCCAGGCGGCGGGATCGCCCACCGGGTCCCCGCTCGCGAGGCAGACGCCGGCTTCGACGCGGTAGGTGACGGCGGCCTTGCCGTTGGGGGCGAAGACCACGGCCTTGTCGCGCCGGGTGGCGAAGTAGCCGAGGGAGTCGTTGCGCCCGTAGGCGCCGAGGAGGGCGCGGATGCGGGGTTCCTCGTCCCCGTGCAGGGCGGCGGTCAGCCGCTGGGAGCGGAAGAGGGTGGCGGCCGCGTTCAGCAGGGCGAGGGCGCCGAAGAGGCCGAGCAGGAAGGACAGCGGGCGGGGCGGGCGGCCGTCGAACTGGCGGGCGGAGAAGAGGCCGCCGAAGACCTCCTTGGCGGCCCAGTCCAGCCACTGGCCCTTGGGCAGCGTGCCGGGGAAGAGGGCGACGAGACCCCAGCCCACGAGGACGGCGGCGAGCAGGCCGAGGCCCAGCACGAGCAGGGCGTGCCACAGGGCCCCGGGCCGGGAGGCGGCGTAGAACTCGTCGCGGGCGGCGATCAGCACGGCCATGGCGGCGACGGCGACGCCCATGGAGGGGACGCCGATCCAGTAGTCGCCGACGGCCATGTCCAGCACGTCGTCGAGGATCAGCAGGGCCAAATAGGTGACGACGATCCACCAGGCGACCTTCTTGCGGGTGCCGAGGGCCGCGGCGAGGAGGAAGAGGAACACGGCGTAGGCGAGGTTCGCGCTGACCGGGACGACGATCAGGTCGAGGAACCGCACGACGTGCCGCAGGAGCCGCCGCAGTGCCGGGGAGAGCGCGAGCAGCGCGCACAGCAGGCCGAGGGTCCCGAAGAACGCGCCGAACCCGTCCGGCACCCGGTTGAGGAAGCGGTTCCGGGTCCCGCGCGTCTCCTCCACGGTGGCACTCATGGTTCGCACTGTAGGGAGGGCCGCGCCGGTGCGCGCGCCGAGCGGAACCGGGCATCGCCTCACCTCGGCAGGACGACGGAGCACGCCGGCAGGTGACCGTCGTCCCTTGGGACCGCTCCGTGGGTTCCTACTGGGCGAGGGTGAGGCCGTCCTTGGCGGCGCCGCGGCTGAGCACGGCCTCGATGATGTCGTCCCTGGCGCTTTCGTGGTCGTCCCGGTCGGAGGGCCGTGCGAGGTTGACGACCCGGCCGGCGGACAGGTCCATCATCTGCGGCACGAACTCGGCCTTGGTGACCTGCCAGCGCTGCCCGGCGGCGGCCGGCGGGGCGAAGGTGAAGCGCCCGATCGAGCCGTAGTTGCCCCGCATGTCGCGGGCGCCCGTGTAGTTGAACATCTCGCCCGCGACCTGGTCGCCCATGCCGTAGATGATCCAGGTGCCGTTGACCTTCTCGTAGGGCTGCGGAACGTGCGCGTGCGTGCCGAGGATGATGTCGATGTCCGGCCGGCCGCCGGTTTGCGAGGCGGTCAGCGCCTTGCCGAGCGAGAGCTGGGTCCCGTCCGGCTCGGTCTGCCACTCCGTGCCCCAGTGCACGCTCACCAGCACCACGTCCGCGCCGGCCTTCCGGGCGGCCCGCGCATCCGCGATGATCTTGTCCTGCTTCATCGGGTTGACCGCCCACGGCTGGCCCTCGGGCAGCGGGTAGCCGTTGGTGTCGTAGGTGTACGCGAGGTGCGCCACCTTGGCGGAGCCCGCCGTGTACGTGGTCGCCGTGGCCGCCTCGGCCGCCGTACGGGCCGAGCCGGCGTGCTTCAGCCCGACCCTGTCGAAGCGGTCCAGCGTGCGGCGCAGCCCCGCGGCCCCGTCGTCGAGGGTGTGGTTCGAGGCCGTCGAGCAGCCGTCGTACCCGGCGTCCTTCAGCGCGTCCGCGACCTCCGGCGGGGATTTGAAGGCCGGGTAGCCGGAGAACGGCCCGCCCTCCTCCCCGTAGATGGTCTCCATGTGGCAGAGGGCCAGGTCGGCTGCGGAGACCACGGGCTTGACGCCGGAGAACATCGGCCGGAAGTCGTAGCCGTCCCCGCCGGCGTCGTTCGCCGCGCGCTGGATGACGGAGTTGTGCGGCAGTACGTCTCCGCTCGCGACCAGGGTGAAGCCCTTGCCGGCCGGGGAGCCGGCCGCGCTGGAGGGGGCCGGTCCGTCGCCGTTCCCGAGGCGTGCCGGTGCGGGGGTGCCGGTGCCCGAGCAACCGGCGGCGGCCGCGGACAGGAGGAGGGCCGACAGGAGGGCGACCGCCTGGGGCCGGGTTCGCTTGGTCATCTACCCAGCTCTCATTAGTACGACTATCCGCTATGTGATCACCTGCAATCCATAGAAGTAGACGCTCCAAGTCAAGGAACGGATCCGCACACGGGCACCGGGCCCACCCCAACGGCGGACACCGGCTGAGCCGCCTGCCGTTCGCCGCGCCGTTCGACCGTTCACCGCCCGGCACGGCCGCCCGGCGGACGTCCCGGTGCCTTGGGCGCATCGGCGGGGCGGGACGGTTCCCGGGGGGCTCGCCGCAGGTCAGGGTGGACGGGACGCCTCCCCTACGGACCCCGTACGGACCCCCGGCC
>NZ_JARAYQ010000296.1:0-9271 GCF_033794505.1 Streptomyces sp. MB09-01
GGGTGGGACGGTGGGACGCACCGGCACCGGGCAGCTCTTGGACCGTCATGGCGGCGTACACCTCCTCGTGGGAAGCGGGCAGGGCGACGGCTCGGGTGTGAGGCGCCTCACCTACCGATTGTTCGGTTGTTCGCGCAATTTGGCTACAGGCGACTCCAGGCTGTGGACAAACGGGCGCCGGGGCCCTGGGATGGATGCAGGACGTCCAGGAGAGGGAGGCATCGGGCAATGCCGGATGAACAAATGGCCGGAGCAGGTTCCGCACCGGTTCCACCGGGGGGCGCACCGGGCACACCCGGCGCCCCGGGAGTCCCTCCCGTCGCACCCCGTCCCCTGGACCCGATCGACCGGTCGATCATGCGGCTGCTGCAGGCGGACGGCCGCGCGTCGATACGGTCGGTGGCCGAGCAGGTGCACGTCTCGCGCGCGAACGCCTACGCCCGCATCAACCGGCTCATCGACGACGGGGTGATCCGCGGCTTCACGGCCCGCGTCAACCATGAACGCGCGGGCCAGGGAGCATCCGCCTACATCACCCTGAAGATCGTCCAGAACTCCTGGCGGACGGTCCGCGAGCAGCTGCGCGAGCTTCCGGGGGCCGCCCACATCGCCCTGGTCAGCGGGGACTTCGATGTCCTGCTGCTGGTGCACACGCCGGACAACCGGACGCTGCGCGAGCTGGTCCTGACCCGCCTCCAGGCCATCCCGGAGGTCCTCTCCACGCGCACCCTGCTGGTCTTCGAGGAAACGGATCTCCTGGACTCGGGGCCGGGCGGACCGGGCGGGCCGGGCGCGGGCGGTCCCCCGGCGCTGGCCGAGGAGTAGGCCGGACGTGCGACAGCGCCCCGGGAAGGGCCTGGAGGGCCGTTCCCGGGGCGCTGTGCGCGCCGCCTACGGGCGGATCAGCGGGTTCTCGTAGTAGCCGGAGATGTCGACCACGAGGTCGGTCTTCTCCCAGCCCTGGTTCCAGAAGTCGACGATGCCGTGCTGGCCCCCGCTCGCCTGGACCAGGTTCGGGACGGTCTTGCCCTTCGTCCAGTTCAGGGTCGAGGCGCTGGGTCGCGCCGGCGTGACCGCGGTGCCCTTCTCGTACTGCTCCACCGAGTTCGGGTCCGGGGCGACCGAGAGGAAGCCTCCGCCCGCCGTGTTGGTGACGGTGGTATTCAGCACGTACGCGGTGACGGCGCCGTCCTCGGGGAAGAACGGCACGGCCAGGTAGTCGCGGCCGGCGATCGGTCCGTAGGCCCCGCTGATGGCGCCCTCGGGGTCGCGCGTGTCGAGCCAGCGCATCGGCGAGAGCGGCATGAAGGCACCCTGGCCGGCCGGGCTGTAGTAGCCGACGACGTCCACCACGACATCGGCTCCGGCCCAGGCGTTGTTGCGGATGTTGATGCTCCCGTCGGGGCCGACCGGCACGATCACCGAGTTGGCGACGGTCTGGCCGGCGGTGAAGTTCACGTTGGACGCGAGCGGGATCTTGCCTCCGCTCGGGTAGACGATCAGGTGTCCGGCCTCCTTCGGGCCGGTCACCGTGACGTTGAGCGCCACGGCCTTGACGCCCTGGGGCACCCCGCGCAGGCCGGCGATCTGCGTGCCGAAGCTCGTCTGACCGGGGACCTGGCCCTTGTTCGTGCCGAGGCCCTCGCGGGTGTCGACGAAGCGGGCCGGGGCCATGGGGGTGTAGCCGTTGGCCGCCGTCTGCGTGAAGTAGCCGGTGATGTCGGCGATCAGGTCGACCGACTCCCAGCCGCCGTTGTAGAGGTCCACGGAGCCGTCGTTGCCGACCGGTACGACGACCAGGTTCGGAACCGTCTGGCCGGGCTCGAAGTTGATGTTCGACGAGTTCGGCCGCCGGTTGCCCGTGTCGTAGGCCGTGATGTGCCCGCCGCTGGTGGTGTTGGTGACGGTGACGTTGAGGACCACGGCCTGCACGCCGGCCGGGATCGTGCCGTAGCCGCCGACCTTCACACGGGCGCTGGTGTGCGGGGCGACCTTGGCCTTCGGCGCGCGGAACCCCTCCCGGGTGTCCAGCAGACGCGTGGGCTCGTACGGCGTGAACTCGGAACCCGACGTCACGACCTCGAGCTCGTTCTCGACGTACACCTTGTTGGCGGCGTCGTTCACGCCGACCTTGATCTTGTACTCGCCGACCTCGGCGTAGACGTGCTCCGGCAACAGCAGGGCGGAGCCGGAGGCGGCGAGCTTCTCCACCTTCCCGTCGCCCCAGGAGACGCTGACCTCGAGTGCGGCATCGGCGCTCGTGACCTCCGCCCACAGCTGGAGGGAGTGCGCGCCGGTGTTCGTGGCGCTCAGGGCGACCTTCAGGTCCGGGTTCGCGGCGGCGACGACGTCCGCCCGAGCGGCGGCGGAGGTCACCTTCCGAGTGGACTTGTCGGCGCCGCTGGTGAAGGTCCGGAAGTTGGACGCTCCGGCCTTCTTCAGGTCAAAGGGCTTGGTGACAGCATGGGCGCCCGGCGCGGACGGATCCGCGGCCAGGGCCGTGCCCGGCAGAAAACCAACGACGGCCACGACGATCGCGGCAGCTGAAACTACGAGACGGCGACTGCGCACCGGTCCCCCCATTTTCGTTCGGTGCGATGGTCCTGAACGCGAGGTTTTGAACGCGCTCAAGACCGAAATCCCGCTCAGGTTACAGAATCGCCCGACCGTTCGCCCGAGGGGGTGGCACCCCCGGGTCAGCGGGTGGTGCGCAGGCCGTCCAGGGCCATGCTGACCACGGCGTCCGCGAGTTGGTCCTGGCCGGTTCCCGGATGCGGGCGGTACCACTCGACGAGGGAGTTCACCATGCCGAAGAGCAGGCGGGTGGCCAGCCGGATGTCCACGTCCGCCCGGAGGTCTCCGTCCGCCGCGGCGGCCTTGAGCAGATCGGCCACCTGGTGGTCGAACTCGCGGCGGCGTTCCAGCGCCCAGCGCTCGGTCCGGGTGTTGCCGCGCACCCGCAGCAGCAGCGTGACGTACGGCAGCTCGGAGACCAGCACCTCGACCGTGCGGCGCGTGACGTACTCGACGCGCTCGACCGCCCGGCCGCGGACCGCGCCCGGCTCCTCCAGCACCGCGAAGAGCTCGTCGAGGGCGCGGCTGACGGCGCGCCGCAGCAGCTCCTCCTTGCCCGCGACGTGGTGGTAGATCGAGGACTTCGAGATGCCCGCGGCCTTGGAGAGGTGCTCCATCGACGTGCCGTCGTAACCGCGCTCGTTGAAGACCTGGACGGCGACGGACAGCAGGGTCTCGGGGGTGTACGTGTCCCGCTTGGCCGTGGTCATTCGGCCTCCTCCTCGTCACCTGCGGCGTAGCCCAGCTTGAACAGCGCCAGCGAGGGCGCGTACCGGCCGCCGGGACAGCGCTCGTCGAGGTGGTGGAGCAGGTCGTAGGCCCAGTCCCGGCCGAGCCGGTCGTGCCATTCGGAGGGGCCCACGGGGTAGTTGACGCCGAGCCGCATCGCCGTGTCGATGTCCTCGGCGGAGGCCACGCCGCGGGCCACGGCGTCCGCCGTGAGGTCGATCAGCATCGCGACGGTCCGGGCGACGATCATGCCGGGGACGTCGCCGATGACGGAGACCTGCTTGCCCAGCTTCTGGAACAGGCCGATCGCCTCGGCAAGGGTCCGCTCGCTGGTGTCCTCGCTGGCGGAGAGCGCGATCCGGGTGGCGCCGCGGTAGTCGAACGCGAGGTCGAAGTACACGACGTCCGCGAACTCGACCGAGGTCTTCCCGTCCGCCAGCACCAGCTGGCCCTCCCCGGGCAGCTGGATGTACGGACCCCCGTGCTCGGTGGCCGTCACGGCGATCCCGGCCTCCTCCAGCAGGTCGGCCAGCTCCGCGGCGGGCCCGAGGTCGCCCACCACGGTGACCTTGGCCGGGGCCTCCTCGGGTCCGGCCGTGTGCGGCTGCGCGGAGACGGCCTCCGGGCCGTACGGGAACCAGCCGTGGCCCGACTTGCGGCCGAGGCGGCCCGACTGGACCAGCCGGCGCTGGGCGAGGGAGGGGGTGAACTTGGGGCTGCGGAAGAAGGACTCCCACACGGAGCGGGTGACGGCCTCGTTGACATCCTGGCCGATCAGGTCGGTCAGCTGGAACGGGCCCATCTTGAAGCCGCCGCTCTCGCGGAGGACGGCGTCGATGGTGGCCGGGTCGGCGCCCTGCTCCTCGTACACCGCGAAGGCCTCGGCGTAGAAGGGGCGGGCGATCCGGTTGACGATGAAGCCGGGGGTGTCGGCGCAGCGGACCGGCGTCTTCCCCCAGCCGAGGACGGTGCGGTACGCGCGCTCCGCGGCTGCCGGGTCGGTCGCGAAACCGCTGACCACCTCGACGAGCGGGAGCAGCGGAGCCGGGTTGAAGAAGTGCAGGCCGAGGAAGCGGCCGGGGTGCGCGAGCCCGGCGGCGAGCTCCGTGACGGAGAGGGAGGAGGTGTTCGTGGCCAGCAGCGCGTCCGGCGAAACCACCTCTTCGAGTGAGGCGAAGAGCGCCTGCTTGACGGTGACGTTCTCGACCACCGCCTCGATGACGAGGGCGGCCCCGGCGAGGTCCCCGAGCGCGGCCGCCGAACCGATCCGGCCGATCGCGTCCTCGGCCTCGGCACGGTCGAGCCGGCCCTTGGCGGCCATCCGCTCGACGCGGTCCTGCACGAAGCCGACGCCGTCGGCGGCGAGGGTCGCGTCGATGTCGTAGATCAGCACGCGGTGACCTGCGAGAAGGGCGACCTGGGCGATGCCCTGGCCCATGGTGCCCGCGCCGACGACCGCCACAGTGCGGGACCGCTCGATTGCTGTCATGTCCTGATCCTCCCGCACCGACTTGTCCACAGGTCTGCCGGGCCCTCTTGTCCCGACCGATCGTTCGGTTACTCTAACTCCAGTCTGCTCTCCTTCGCCCGGCTCAACGAGGAGTTGGTCCCTGATGGCCGCCGAGCTCACCGTCCCCCAGTTGTCCGCCAAGCACCGGCCCACCCTGGACCAGGCCCTGTCGGCGATCCGCAGCCGCGCCTACTGGTCCCCGCATCCCGAGCACCCCAAGGCCTACGGCGAGACCGCGCCGGCCGACGGGCTCGCCGCCTTCGAGGCCCTGCGCGGCACGCGGCTGGACCTCGGCCAGCCCGGCACCGACGGCTGGACGGGCGCCGAGGTGTCCCCGTACGGCCCGGAGCTCGGCGTCGAGTACCCGCACGCCGACCCGGACGTGCTGCTGCCCGCGATGAAGGCCGGCATGGCCGCCTGGCGGGACGCGGGACCCGAGGCGCGCGCCCTGGTCTGCATCGAGATCCTGGCCCGCATCTCCGCCCGCACCCACGAGTTCGCGCACGCGGTCATGCACACCAGCGGCCAGGCGTTCATGATGGCGTTCCAGGCCGGCGGCCCGCACGCGCAGGACCGCGGCCTGGAGGCGGTGGCGTACGCGTACGAGGAGCAGACCCGCGTCCCGGGGCAGGCCGACTGGTCGAAGCCCCAGGGCAAGAAGGACCCGCTGAACCTCGGCAAGAGCTTCACGGCCGTCCCGCGCGGCATCGCCCTCATGATCGGCTGCAACACCTTCCCGACCTGGAACGGCTACCCCGGCCTTTTCGCCTCCCTCGCCACCGGCAACGCGGTGCTGGTCAAGCCGCACCCGCGGGCCGTGCTGCCGCTCGCGCTCACCGTCCAGGTGGCGCGCGAGGTCCTCGCGGAGGCGGGCTTCGACCCGAACCTGGTCGCGCTCGCGGTCGAGCGCCCTGGCGAGGGCATCGCCAAGGCCCTCGCGGTCCGCCCCGAGATCAAGCTGATCGACTACACCGGGTCCACGGAGTTCGGCGACTGGCTCGAGGCAAACGCCCGCCAGGCTCAGGTCTACACGGAGAAGGCCGGCGTCAACACCGTCGTGCTCGACTCCACGGACAACTACAAGGGCATGCTGGCGAACCTCGCGTTCTCCCTGTCCCTCTACAGCGGCCAGATGTGCACCACCCCGCAGAACCTGCTGATCCCGCGCGACGGCATCGCCACGGACGCCGGCCACAAGAGCTACGACGAGGTCGTCGCCGACCTCGCGGCATCGGTCGGCGGCCTGCTGGGCGACGACGCCCGGGCCAACGCGCTGCTCGGCGCGCTGGTCAACCCGGACGTCAAGGCCCGGCTGGAGGCGGCGGCCGGACTGGGCGAGGTCGCGCTGGCCTCCCGGGAGGTCGTGAACCCCGAGTTCCCGGACGCCGTGGTCCGCACCCCCGTCCTGGTCAAGCTGGACGCGGCCAAGCCGGACCCGGACGCGCCCTACCTCTCGGAGTGCTTCGGCCCGGTCTCCTTCGCCGTGGCCGTGGACACCACCGCCGACGCCCTCGACCTGCTGCGCCGCACGGTGCGGGAGAAGGGCGCCATGACGGTGGGCGCGTACACGACGTCCGCGGACACCGAGCGGGCGATCGAGGAGGTCTGCCTGGAGGAGTCCGCGCAGCTCTCGCTGAACCTGACCGGCGGGGTGTACGTCAACCAGACCGCCGCGTTCTCGGACTTCCACGGCTCGGGCGGCAACCCCGCGGCCAATGCCGCGCTGTGCGACGGTGCCTTCGTCGCGAACCGCTTCCGGGTGGTGGAGGTCCGCCGCCAGGCGTAGTCCTCCTCCCCATCAGGCCCTGGACGCCTCCTCCCCGAAGGTTCGGACGGAGGCGTCCACCTGGGCCATCCTGCGCAGGGCGGCGAAGACCGCGTCGCCCAGCACCGTGCCGACGACCACCGCCTCCACCAGGTCCTCGCGGGCCACCCGGCGGGCGGTGTAGTCCAGGTCCGCGCGGCCCACCCGCTCGGCCGCCTCCGCGTAGTCGTCGAGCACGTCCGCGAAGGCGCCGTGCCCCACCCGGTCGAGCGAGGCGAGCGCGGCCACCAGCGCCTCGACGGCCTTGGTGCCGGGCTCGACGCGCCAGCCGCGCGACTCGATCAGGTGTGCCACCCGCGCCCGGGCCAGCACGGTCTCCGCGTCCTCCGCACCGCCGCTGCCGCCGCCTTCGCCGTATCCGGGCACCAGGCTCTGGGCGGCCGCGCCCAGCAGCTCGTGCACCGGCCGCTCCTTGTCGTCGACGGCCGCGAGCACCTCGCCGATGGCCGCCACCGAGAGTCCGCCGACTTCCAGCAGCGCTCGGACCAGCCGGAGCCGGCGCTCGTGCACGTCCCCGTAGCTGGCCTGGTTGGGGCTCGTCAGCTCCCCCGCAGGGAGCAGACCCTCCCGTAGGTAGTACTTGATCGTCGGTACCGGCACCCCGGTCCGCCGGCTCAACTCACCGATGCGCACGTGTGTTCACCCTGTTTCCGCTTGCCCTGTTCACCTGTTCACCCCCATCATAGATAGTGGCACTATCAGATAGTGGAGAGTGTTGCTATCCATTCATTACGGGGGTACGAATGATGTCCTCTTGGCGTACCCGGCACCGCCCACTGGTGCTGTTCGCCCTGGTCATGGCCGTGTGGGCGCTCGGCTCCGCCGTCGGACTCCTGGTCGACGACCGCGTGCTGACGGGGGCGCCGATCTGGGCCAAGCCCTTCAAGTTCTCGGTCTCGTTCGTCGCCTACTGCCTCAGCCTGGCCTGGATGATCTCGCTGCTGGGCGAGGACCGGCGGCGGCTGCGCCGGACCGCCTGGTGGGCCGGCACCGTCGTGGTCGCCGCGAGCGCCGGCGAAATGGTGCTGATCACCCTGCAGGTCCTGCGCGGAGTGCGCAGCCACTTCAACGGCGCGACGCCCTTCGACACCCAGGTCTACTCGCTCATGGGCAACACCGTGGTGGTGCTGTGGCTCGCCACGCTCGTCCTCGCCGCCCTGCTCTGGCGCGCCGGGACCGCCGACCGGGCCACGACCTGGTCGATCCGGATCTCCACGGTCCTCGCGCTGACCGGGGCCGGACTCGCCGTCCTGATGACCCTGCCCACCGCCGAGCAGCAGCGCCTCGACGCGTCCGGCCTCGAGGTCCTGGAGAACGGCGGGCACAGCGTGGGCGTGCCCGACGGCGGCCCCGGCATGTTCCTCACCGGCTGGTCCACCACCGGCGGAGACCTGCGCATCCCGCACTTCTTCGGCATGCACGCCCTGCAGCTGCTCCCGCTCCTCGTGCTCGTCCTGGCCGCGCTCGCCCCGCGCTTCGCCCGGCTGCGCGACGAACGGGTGCGGGTGCGGCTGGTCTTCGTGGCCGGGGCGGTGTACGCGGCCGTGCTCGCCCTGCTGACCTGGCAGGCGCTGCGCGGCCAGTCACTGGTCCACCCGGACGGGACGACGCTCGGCGCGGCCGCGCTGATCCTTGCCGGGGGTGCGCTAGGCCTCCTCGCCGCCCTCTTCGCCGGCCGGCGGACCGCCCCAGTGGAAGAGGGTCATGGCCACGCTGGTGGCGAGGTTGTAGCTGGAGACCTGCGGGCGCATGGGCAGGGAGACGAGGTGGTCGGCCCGGTCCCGGAGCTCCGGTGAGATCCCGTGGCGCTCCGAGCCGAAGGCGAGCAGGGCGTCGTCCGGGAGGGTGAGGGAGCGGATGTCCAGGCCCTCCGGGTCGAGCGCGTAGAGCGGCCCGGGCGGGAACTCGTCCAGGGCGAGGCGCTCGACGGTGGTGGCGTAGTGCAGACCGGCTCCGGCCCGGACCACGTTCGGGTGCCAGGGGTCGAGGTCCCCGCGGGTCACCACGCCGGTGGCGCCGAAACCGGCGGCGAGGCGGACGACGGCGCCGACGTTGCCGAGGTTGCGGGGGTTGTCGAGGACGACGACGGGCGCGGGCCTGGGCAGCCGCCCGAGCGCGGCGAGGCCGGCCGCCCGGTCGGGGCGTACGGCGAGGGCCGCGACCCCGGTGGGGTGCACGCGGGGGAGCAGCTCCTTGAGCGCGGCCCGGCGCACCAGCCGGGCCACGTCGGCCTCCACGTCGGGGGCCAGGCCGGCGGCGAGCGCGCGGACTTCGGCGGGGTCGTCCGCCAGCGCCATCCGTACGTCGGCGCCGAAGCGGAGGGCATGCTTCAGTGCGTGGAACCCGTCGAGCAGAACAAGATCCGCCCGCCCGGCGGCCTCCCGCCACTCCCGCACCGTCTCGTCTGCGCCCGCCCGCTCACTCATGCCCCGACCCTACGACCCCCCGAACGTGCCGCTGCGCGGAGCTCTCCCCGCCCCGCCCCTCCACCGTTCCCCGGGCTCTGCCCGGACCCGCTCCTCACACGCTGCAGGGGCTGAAGAACAGCCTCGCCGGCGTTTGAGGCGCGGGGGTCCGGGGGCTGGCCCCCGGCAGCGGCGCCGCAGGTCAGGGGAGTGCGGCCGGGACGGGGG